>DATAIN010000106.1:0-11672 GCA_036262635.1 Gemmatimonadaceae bacterium
CCCCCGCCACAACCGCCGCGCCGGCGCCGTCCACCGAGCGCGTTCATCAGGAACATGATGACGAGGAAGATGATGACGATGGTGCCGAAGTTGAAACCGCCGCCTCCGGTCCCGCGCCGCGTCGTGCCTTGCGTGCCGCCCAGCGGGCCGGTCGCCACGCTGTCGAGCGAGAAGTTGAACTCTTGCGCGAACCGCTCGGCGACACGCGTCGTCATGAGCACGAGCGCGGCGTCGTAGCTCCGCTCGACGAGAAGCGGGCGCGCCTCGTCGCGGATTCGTCCCGCGATCGCGTCCGTGATGAAGCCCTCGGCACCGTATCCGGTCGCAATGAAGACGTGCCCGTATCCGTCGCTGCTCGTCTCCTTCGGCACGAGCAGGATCACCACGCCCGTGTTGCGCGTCGGATCGCCCGGATTCGACTTCTTGCCGAGTCCCCAGTCGCGCAGGATGGAGAGGGCGACATCGCCTTCCGCGCGGCCCTTGAGATCGGGGAGCGTGACGACCGCGATGTCGCCTCCCGACCGCGCGCGCACCGTCGTCGCGATGTCGAGCAGCTGCCGCTCGGTCTGCGCGTCGAGAACGTTCGCGAAGTCGTTGATGAAGCCCGTCGGCTGCGGGATCTGCAGCGACTGGCTTCCTTGCAGGGCCAGAATGAGCCCGATAGCTTGCACCGCGCTATGGAACACCGTCGTCTCGATCTCCCCGGCTCGACGCGGCGGTTGGCGTCGCGTCTCGTCGCTGTGGCGCTTCTCGCGCCGGCCTGCCTAACGTTCGGCGCCTGTGGTCACGAGGCGGCGCGGTCCACGTCGGATTCTGTGGCCACGGGTGCCGCGCGACAAGTGGGTCCGTCCCCTACGATCACCACACCGTCGTCGCCCGACGCAGCCTTGCGCGACAGCGCCGCGGCGCTCGACACCCGTTATCAGAGCGAGCGCGCAGCCCTCAACGCGGAGTCTCGCGCGCTCGATTCCCTCGACCGCCGGAGCGCCGATCACGCGCGGCGCTTCGATGCCTGGCGACGACGGGCGCGCGCCGCGGACTCGCTTCGTATCGCCCGCGACCGGCTGCGATCACGGGTCGAGCGCGCCTCGCACTGACCACGCTCGAAAATCACGAAGGGAGCCACGACGCGCATCGTGACTCCCTTCGTCGTCTCCGGCCGCTTCGACTACTTGGTGAAGTTGAAGGGGAAGGAGAACGTGCCGCCACCCGCCGAGGACGACGGGAACCGCCACGACCGGATCTTCGAGAGGATGCAGGACTCGGCGCTCGATGCCCCCGCACCGCCCCACGTGCGGTTGGTGATGTCGGCGTCGGTGACGCTCCCGCTTCCGGTGAGCGTTATGGCGACCGTGATCGTTCCGGCAAGATTGGGATTCGCCTTCAGGCCGTTCTCGACGTAGCAGAAGCGCAGCTGCGCTTCGCGACTCCGAACGAACGTCCCCAGCTCCGAGACGTCGCGCGACGGGCCACCGGTATCCGCAGCCTTCACGACCGCCACGCGGCCGACGCGCACCGGCGCGGCTGAGACTCCGCCGCCACCACCGACCCCGCCGACACCGCCGCCCCCACCGCCGCCGGCCCCGAGCCCGCCGCCGATGCCGCCACGACCCGGGGTCGCGCTGCCCTGACCGCCCTGGCCATAGCCGAGCACCGTCTTCCCGCCGGCGCCGCCGCCGCCGCTGCCGTTCATCCCCCCGCCCGTTCCGCCGCTCCCGCTGCTCACGTCGACGCCGCGGAGAATGCCGGAGACGTCACCGACCATCCCGCCCGTACCGCTGCCGCTTCCCGTGCCGAACGCGGTACCGATCGCGCCCGTGCTGTAGGTCTCGGTGCGCGAGCCCGGACGACCGGGACGCGGGTTGCCCTTCTGCGGACCCTTCGGGCCCGGGGGTGCGTTCTTCGGCCCGGCCTCGGCGACGCGATCTGCTGTTCCCGGCTGTTCGACGGGCGCTTCCGGCGTGATGTCCGGCGTCGTGTCACCCATGAAGGTGACCGCGACCTGATCGGCGACCTCCTCCTGCGGGTGTTCGATCTTCTTGAAGTGCACCAGCGCGAGGAACGCGAGCGCGAGCGTGAGCGAGATCCCGTAGGATCCGACCAGTGCCCGCCCTTCCTCGCTCGCCCACTCGAAGCGGAGATTGCGAGTGAAGGTCGCGTCCGTGCGGCTCGACGGTGGACCGCCGGAGGCGCTTGCTGGACGAAGTGGAGTTGCCATGTCAGGAAGCCTGCTGAGGTGCGGCCGTCGATTCACCGCCGGTCTTCATGACCTGGAGCGAGACGTTCTTGAACCCGGCCCGGCGCGCCGTCTGGAGCACGCGGGCGAGCAGATCGTAGCGCATTCCCCGGTCAGCCTGGACCGCCAGCGTCGTGTTCACCGATTGATCGGCCGGAATGTCGTTCGCCGCGCGGATGGAGTCCGCAGTCACTCGCAGCGCCGTGTAGAGTTGCGGGATGACGAGTGGCTCATTCGGTACATTGGACGCCGCTTGAGCCGCGGCTTGCACAGTCATGACGCGCGTTCCGCCCAGGGTGACTTCCGCCGGACGGCTCGCGATCCCGAGCGTGATCTCGTGCGTCGCGGGCCGGCCGACGGCGCTCTGCGGGAGCGAGACGCCGGTCACGAGCGGCGCGAGCTCACCGAGCGTCTGCGTCGTCAGCGCGAAGAACACGATCGAGACGAAGGTGTCGACGAGTGGAACGAGGTTGAGCTCCGTCAGGCGGAACTTGTGGAACATCGCGGTGCGACGCGCCTCACGCGCCGCCTTGGCCCGGCCTGCCATCTCAACGCCCTCCCCTGTTCGAGACCGGGCTCGCCGCGGCGACCTGCGTCGAGCGCGCCCGGTTCCCGAGCGAGATGCTCGTGAAGTTCGCGGACCGCGCCTGCTCGAGCACCTTGATCACGTTGTCGTAGTTCACGTCGTCGTCGGGGACGACGAGCACGTCCTTGTTCTCCGGGAAGCTCTGGCGGACCTGCGTGAGCGTCGCGCGCAGCTGCTCCAGCGCGTTCGCGCCCGTGCCGCGAATCTCCTGCACGAACGGGACGTTGTTCCCGGCGTGCTCCACGCGGAATCCGTTGGAGCTCACCTTCACCGCGAGGAGGAGCCTGAGCGTCGGCTGCGGCGTGCCGGCCGCGGGCGGCTGCGAGACCACCGTCGGCGGAAGCGACAGGTCGAACGCCGTCAGCGCCGCCAGCGCCGCGCCCGTATAGGTCGCGAGACTGAAGAACACGATCGACGTGAGGATGTCCACCAGCGGCACGAGGTTGAGCCCCCCGTGCGCCGTCAGCGGCGCGCGCTCGGCGCGCCGCTGCTTGATCTTGTGGAACCGCGAGCCGGCCATGGGTGGTTACCGGTGGCCCAGGCGAACGTCCGGACGGTCGACGAGGGCGTTGATGAGGCGGACGGAGAACTCGTCGACCTGCTCGATGATCGTCTCCGCCTGGCTGACCAGGTACGCGTGCGCGACCGAGAGCGGAACCGCCGTCATGAGGCCGAAGCCGGTGGCGTTCAGCGCGACCGCGATACCCGCCGCCAGCTGCGCCGAGCGCTCGGCCGCCGAGGCCGCGCTCACCGCCGAGAAGGCATGGCGCAGACCGAAGATCGTGCCGAGGAGACCGAGCAGCGTCGCGACGTTCGCCAGCATCGGGAGATACTGGAGGCGGCGCGTGAGGCGCGGGATCACGGAGAGCGAGGCCGCGTCGGCCACGTTCTGCAGGTCGCCCTCGTCACGCGTGCGGCTGCGAAGGATGAGCAGCCCCATGTCGGGGAGCGCCGCCTTCGACTGCGCGCAGAGCTTGATGGCGTCGTCGATCTTGCCGGCGCGCACGAGCTGGATGACGCGGTCGATGAAGGCGCGGCCGTTGATCTTCGACTTGATGACGATCGTGTAGAACCTCTCGATGAACACGGCGAGACCGATCACCGCGACAGCGAGAATGAAGTTCATTACGGGACCGCCGTTCCTGTACCACTCAATGACCGTATTCATGACCTAGCGTCTCCGACGAGCGTGACTGTGTGAAAGCAGTGTGAGGGCGAGCGTGCTAGCGCGGCGTACGAGCAGGAGGCGTGCCGGACGGTGGCGTGCTGCTTCCCGCGGCCGGCGGCGTGTTGGGCGTGACGGGAGTCACGCGCCTAACGGTATCGGCCGGCACCGAGAGGCGTGTCCGGAGACTGTCCGTCATCGCCTTGTCGGTCCGCATCGTCGCCGAGTCGACGGGCACCTGCCCCGTCACCTGGCGCCGCGGCACGAGCCGGTAGCCCGGCAGGATCGCGGGCCAGAAATCGTGATCGTAGAAGTTGGGGACGAGCACCTGCCGACTGTACGTCGGCACCTCGCGCGGACGCACCGTCACCACCTGCGGCGTCGGCACCTGCCCGCGAATCTCGATCGGCGCCTGGCGGCGCCGCACCGGACGCTTCGCGGTCGAGTCCTGCGCGTGCGCGACTGCCGGCACCACGAGTACCGCTCCGAGCGCGAGCGCGATCCTGATACGCATCATCATTCTCCCACCACCGCCGCCGCGCGGAGACGCGCGGCAGTCGGCGGGCTGGTGTCCACGTTCCCGTTCAACGCGTTGCGCGCCCGCTCGATCCAGGGCTGCGCCCCCGCGTCGTTCTTCAATGCCTCTTCCTGGTCGGCCTTCTGGACGAGCGCCTGCCAGGTCTGCTTCGCCTGGTTGTAGAACTGCTCGGCCTGCGTGGCCGCGCCCTGCTGGGCCGCGGCGCGCTGCTCGTCGGTGAGGTTCGACGGCAGCTGCACGTTCTTCAGGAAGTCGCCGTACGCCCACTGCGCCAGGCCGACGTAGTAGGTCGAGGCGGCGAGCGCCTTCGGGTCACCCGTCTCGATGGCCCGCTTGAAGGCATCGGTCATCGCCCTGAGCAGGCGCTGCTTCTTCGCCGAGGCCCGGTTCACCGCCGACGCCGTCACCTGCCCGGTGATGACCAGCCGCTCCTGCTCGTACTCCGAGTAGAGCGACGCTCCCTGACGGAAGAACCGGTCGCCGGTCCGCGCCGCGCAGGTGGCCTTGAGGTCGGCCGACACGTTCCCGCTGCAGAGGCGCGTCAGCTCCGCGTTGGCCGCCGACGAGTCGCCCGACTGCTGGAGGAGCGCGATCCGCTGCTGCCGCGCCTGCGCCGCGCGCGGGTCACGGGGATAGCGCGACGCGAAGGTCGCGTACGCCCGCGATGCGCTCGCGTTGTCGTTCCCTTCCGCGTACGTCACGGCGGCGTTGTACTGCGCATCCGCCGCGCGCTTGTCGTTCGGGTACGCCGCCGAGAACGCCTCGTAGGCCTTCGCCGCCTCCGGCTTGCGATTGAGCGAGTCGAGCGTCACCGCGAGCTGCACCATCGCGTCCGCGCGGCCCTCGAACGAGCGATTGCTCGAGATCAGCGTCTGCAGCGCGGTGACGGCCTCCTCGCGCTGGCCCGTCTCGCCGAGCAGGCGGGCCGCGAGGGCCTGATAGGTCACGCTGTACTTGTCGCCCGGATACTGCGACGCGTAGCGATTTGCGAGATCGATCGCGCGCCGGCGTGCCCGCGCCGAAGCCTCGGCATCGTTCCGGGCGCGCGCCGCGCTGTCGGCGAGCATGTACGTCGCGATCGCGTCGCGCAGCGCACCGGCCGCCTTGGGCGAGCTGGGATTCTTGTCGGCGAAGGCGACGTAGACCTCTTCCGCCGCGCGCTCGAAGTTCCCCTGCTTCACGAGCGTATCGGCGAATGAGGCCGCCGCCTGCGTGCGAAGCGTCGCGATCGTGTCGGCGAGCGCACGCCGGCCCTTCCCGGCGGCGAAGGTCTGCGCCGCCTCCCACTGCACCTGCGCCTCGGCGTACTGGCCCTGCTTGTAGAGGGCGTCACCGACGAGCTTCTGCGCGGTGGGCGTGTACGGATCGTCCGGATAGCGCTGCGCGTACGTCTGGAACGTCTGCGCGAGCACGTCCCACCGCTGCGTCTCGGAGGCGCGCCGTCCCTTCTGGATCAGCGCCTTCTTGGCCAGATCCGTGTTCTGGAAGGCGGTCGCGAAGCGATCCACCGTCGCGAAGAAGGCGTCCTGCGCGGCGCGGTCGCTCTTGTTGTGCGCGAGCGCCGAGTCGTAGGCGACGATCGCGTTCTGCCCGGCCGCCTGCGCGAGCGGGCTGCTCGTATCCTTGTACTCGAACGCCGTGCGCGCGAACTGCGCGCCCGCGTTCGCGAAGTCGCCCTGTCCGAGCAGCGCCGCGGCGTAGTAGTTGTTCACCGCCTGCGCGCTGTCCGACTGCGCGAACTCGGTCATGTAGCGGGCGTAGAGCTGGGCTGCCTGCCCGTAGCGGGCGCGATTGCCCTGCTGAGCGCTCGCCAGGAGGTACTGCGCGCTCTGCCGGAGCGCCTCCTCACGCGCGGCGCTTGCGCGCTCGGCGAGCCCCGAGTTCGCCTGCGCCCACGCGGAGCCGGGCGCGAAGCTCTCGACCAGCTGGAGCCGCGCGGCCTGCGCCGAATCCGGCTCGAGCATGCGGTTCTGGTAGATGTCGACGATCTCGCGCTGGATCGAGAGCGCGCTCGAGTCGGTCGGCGTCTGCGCGAGCAGCGTCCGGTACGCCTCGACGGCACGCGGGAAGTCGCCCTGATCGCGAAGTCCCGTGGCGACGCGGCGCAGCACCGTCGTCTGATACGGCGCGCCGCCGTGCGCGGCGAAGTAGCGGCTCGCCGCGGCGGACCCGCCCACCTGCGTGAAGGCGATCGCCATGTACTCGATGGCCTCGCCACGCAGCCCGAGCCGCGCCTGCTGCTCGGGAGTGAGCTTGTCGTACGCGTCGACCAGCTCCCCGAAGGTGTTCACGGCCTGCTGGTATTCCGTCTGATTCGTCTGCGTCGCCTGGTTGTAGTACGACCAGCCGAGCTTGTAGAGGGCGAGGAAGTAGATGTCGCCGTTCTTCGGGTTGCTCTCCGTCGCCTGCTCGTACGCCTTCGCGGCACGCGCGAACAGGGCGCGCCGCGCGGTGCCGCGCTCCTTCGCCGCCTGCTCGAACACCGCGTCGCCGAGCCGGAAGAACGCCTCGCCGCGGAAGCGCGAGCTGTCCTTCGCCGTCACGAGCTCGAACATCCGCGCGGCATCCGCGTAGCGAAGCTCGGCGTTGTAGAGCGTGCCGAGGGTGTACGCCGCGGCGTCGATCCGGTCGAAGTTCGGGTAGTTGCGAACGAGCTCCTCGTAGCGCGCGATCGCCGGCGCGTAGTTCGGGCGGATCTGCCCTTCTCGCGCGTTCGTCGCGCCCGCGGCCGAACGGGCGGCGGCGGTCGTGTCGGTGGCGGCCGGCGTGGTTCCACGCTGCGACTGCGCGAACTGCTCGTCCGCGCGGCGGACCAGCAGCTCACCGAGCTGGAAGAGCGCGTTAGGCCGCAGGTTGCTCGTCGGATACTCCTCGAGGAACCCTTCGAGCTTCGCGATGGCCGAGTCGCGCGCCGCATCGTCGGCGGCGCGGGCGGCGCTCACCCAACGGACGGGTGAGGCCTGCGCGCCGAGGAGCGCCGGCGCGGCGATCAGCGCCGCGGTCAGAATATGGAAGGCTCGCGTCATCGTTACTTCTGCTGCTGGGTGTCGCGACCCGTCGGCAGCACCGGCGGGGTCGAGAGGGGGCGAGCCGGCGCGATGCTCGCGCTGCTCGTCGTCCCCGCTGCCCCAGCCTGGCCCGCGTCGAGTGCTTGGAAGAAGGAAGCGCTCGCGGAGCCGAACTCCGCCGCCTCCGTGTCGCGCTTCAGGTTGGCGATCATCTCGTTCGCACGTGCACGCAGCTCGGCGTCGACCACCGCGATCACGGCGTTCTCAGCGCTCGCGCGCCGTGCTTCCGCCGCGGCCAGCGCCGCCTGGAGCGCCCGCGCGCGATCGGTATCGCCGCTCTGCAGGCGCGCGATCTCGTCGTTCAGGAGCTGGCGCGCCGAGGCGAGCGCGTTCTGGTTCTCGGTGAGCAGCTGCGCGAGCTGGTTCCCGCGCGCGGTCAGTGAATCACGCTTCGCGAACACCGGATGATGTCCGAGCGCCTGATCGAGACCCTGCTCGATGGTCGTCGCGAGCTGGAGGTACACGGCCGCCGTCTGGCTCTCGATGTCGAGCAGCGCGAACTCGTTCGCCGACTGCGCGCCGCTCAGCGTGGTCTTCACGCTGTCGATCGCCATGCGATTCTCGTTCGCGAGCATCCGCGTCGTGTTGATCTGCGCGACGAACAGCTGGCGGAGCCTGGTCGCCGCGGCGTCGAGCGCCACCGCCATGCGGGCCAGCGAGTCGCGCGCCGCGGCCACTCGCGAGGCGAGCGCGTTCAGCGCCTCGGCGTCGGAGTTCAGGCGCGCCTGCAGCTGCTGGAGCATCTGGATCTGCCGCTGCTGCGCGGTGAGCAGCTCGGCGAGCTGGTGCTGCGCGAGCACGACGGCGACGTCCGCCGCGTAGAGCGCCTGCGACCGCTGCGCGTACGTCTGCGGGTTCGTCGTCGCGGACGCCGGGGCGAACACCACGCGCCGCGGCAGGTTGCCGACCGGGGCGAGAGAATCCACGCGCTTCGATACGTCGTCGAGCGAGATGATGTCCGCCGCCGAAACCGTCGGCACGATGGTCGACGCGGAATCGCTGAACGCCGCGGCGAGGACCTGCTCCGATCCGGCGGCGTCGTCGAGCGCGATCGTCTTGCCGTTCGCCGGATCGTTGAGGAAGAGGAAGCCGGCCGCGCGCGCCTGCACCAGCGCCCGCGCCGCGTCGCTCATCGAGCTCTGCGCGCGCGCCTGGAGCAGCCGCGACTCGCTCGTCGCCGAGTCGGCGACGGTGCGGAAGACGGTGGCCGCGTCCGCGGTGCGTCCGAGCTGGAGGAGCGCCTGACCGGACATCAGCTTCGACTCGTCGCGCTCGGGTAGCTGCGGGTAGCGCGTCGCGAACTCGTCGAACGCGGCGCCCGCCCCGGCGATGTCGTTGTTCTTGTAGAGCGCCCAGGCGCGGGTGAGCAGCGCCTCGGCGGCGAGCCCGCTCGCGGGGTTCACCTGACCGGCGAGGCGCGCCGCGTCGTCGAAGCGATTGCCTTCGTACGCCACCTGCGCCGCGGTCAGCCGCACCTGGTCCTGCAGCTCACCCGTCACGCTCGACGCGAGCGACTCGAGCGCGCTCACGACCGGCGCGCGCTGAGTCGTGTCGGCGCGGAGCGTCGCGAGCGCTTCCATGTACTGCGCGTACTGCCCGTACGGAGCGCCGCTCGCCTTCGCGGCCGCGAACTGCTGCGTCGCCGCGGCGACGTCGCCGCTCTGATAGGCGGCGAGCCCGGTCACCAGGGCCGCCAATCCGCGATCCTCGGCACCGATGGTGCCCGCGATGCGCGACACAGCGGCGAAGTCGCCGTGGCGGTACGCGTCGAGGAGCAGCTGTGTGCGAAGGAGACGGCCGAACCGGTCGCTTGCCGCCCCGCTGGTGAGCGTGTTCGCGGCGTTGCGGAACGCGCTGTCCATTCCGAGCCGGTAGTACGTCTGCGAGAGCAGGAACGCGAGGTCTTCACGGCCACGCAGCGCGCCGGTCGCGGCGACGTCGGTCAGCGCGACCGGAGATGCGGCGAGCCACTGGAGCCGGCTGAGCGCGGGAATGTACCGCTCGCCGAGCAGGTCATAGAGCGCGACACGGATCTCGGCGTCGACGCCGCGCGCCTGGTCGGCGACGGGAACGATCGCGCTATCCCGCTGCGCCGCCCGTCCCGCCGTCGAGTCGGTCCGCGTGCCCGTCGTCGCCGCGGCGGTGTCGGGGCGCGTGGGCGCCGGCGTCACCTGGGCCGCGAGCGGCATGGCGCCCGCGAGGAGCGCGACGAGACTGACTGTGCGAAGCATAGACACCCTGAAAGGTCGCCTCAGAACGGTGTGGTACCGCGGCTCGTCCACGTCGTCGGGACGACCTGACCGTTCCGTACCGCGAACTGCACGTACGTGACTGTCTCACCCGCCGCCGTGACGTTCATCGTCTGCGTCATCGGCTGGCCGTTCACCGTGATCTGCAGCGTCACGGTGTGGGACGTCGGAAGCACGTCCGCACGATAGAGCTGGTCGACGGCGCCCATGCGCAGCGCACCGTTCGACGTCGTGTTGTACGTCCGGTTCTCGACCGACGCGTTGTCCACCTGGAGCGTCGCGTTTCCGAGGATCTGCCCCGCGCCGCTCGACGAATCCGCGCGCAGCAGCACGACCAGCATCGAGCCGGAGCGCCGGCGCACCGCGTCGGCGATGGTCGTGAACCGGTCGCGCTGCGCGAGCAGATTGTCCTGCGACGAGGTGAGCATCGCGTCGAGCTGCTGCAGCGCGTTGGCTTCGTTGCTCATGAGGAGCGCCTGCGCGCGCTGCTGCATCATCTGCGCGATCACGTTCTCGATGCGCGCCTGGAGCTGCACGCGCTGCGACCGCAGGTCGGCGAGCTGCGCCTGCGCCTGCTGGAGCTCCTTCACCAGCTCGTCGCGCTTCGACCGATACGCCTGCTGCTGTACGTCCTGCGCGCTCGCGCGATCCGATACTCCGATCGCCAACAGGGCCAGCGCGGCCACCGCAATTCGCTTCATCGCCACGTCTCTGATCTCAGGGTTCGCCGCGTCAGCGCTGCGGCGGGTTCGTCGGAGCCGGCGCCGGGGTCGGCGGCGGGTTGTTCTGTGACTCTACTCGGCGAAGCCGCTCTTCCAGCCGCTGCAGCGCCTCACGCTCGGCCCGCAGTTCGGCTTCCGCCTGGGCTCGCCTCTGTTCGAGCTCAAGCAGATTCTGTGCCTCGTACCGATTGATCTCGAGCTCCAGTGCGGCGATGCGCTGCTGCCGCCGCTGGATCTCCGCGAGCAGCCCCTGACGCGCGCGCTCGAGCTCCGCCGCGCGGTTCTGCAGGAAGTTGCCGCGCAGGAGCGCGAAGACGTTGCTCTGCCAGCCGAGCGTGAACACGAACTTGTTGTAGTTGTAGATGCGCGTCGCACGCTCCGCGACCGTCGGCGTGGTGGCGGTGCTGGGACTCGCCGATCCCGACCCGAGCTCCGTCATGTACGCCCCGGCGCGAATGCCGCGGTAGTTCAGGTTCCCGCCGACGTTGTAGTCCCACGCGTTGTTCTCGGCCATCAGCGTTAGGCCGAGGTTCGCCGTCGGGTTGAAGTCGATCTTGCCACCGTAGAACAGCCCGCCCGTCGCGTGCTTCGAATACAGCGAGCCGAGGCCGCCGTCGTCGCTGAACAAGCCGTTGCCGTAGCCGACGCTGAACGACAGGTCGATGTCGGCCCAGTTCGGACGGATGTCGGTGAGCGCGAAGGACTCGGTCGCGACGCCGTAGACGGTGTTCGAGGTGTTGAACGCCTGGTGCAGCGTATCCTCGATGTGCCGCTGGTCGGCCTGGCCCGGGAGATTGGGCAGCAGGTTGTATCCGACGCCGAAGCGGTCGATGTGCTTGTACGGCCCGATGTTTCGCATGCCGACCGCGATTCCCGGGAGCCAGCCGGCGGCACCGCCCCGCGCCCTCAGGTTCTGCTGGTTGACGAGGAGCGCCTTGCCGAAGAAGCCCCATTCGGGGTTGGCGGAATACGCGGCGTATCCCGCCTCGAGGAAGCCCCACCCCGAGATCGAGAACGTCAGCTGGGAGTTCAGCCGATTGTTGTAATTGATCTTCTCCGAGTTCGGGTCAGCGTTGAAGCGCTTGCCCGAATAGTTGATCGCGAAATC
>DATAIN010000107.1:0-4923 GCA_036262635.1 Gemmatimonadaceae bacterium
GGCCCGCGCCACGTCGAGCGAGGTGGCCGAGCCGACCGATGCCCGCGCCCGCGCCAGCTCGACCTGCTGCTGCGCGGTCCTGACGAGCGTGTCGGCGAGGTCCGCCTTCGCCGCCGCCTGCAGCACCGTCAGGTACTGCTGCGTGACGTTGGAGCGGAGCACCGACTGCGCGCCGGTGATGTCCGCTTCGACGGCGTCGCGATTGGCCGCGGCGACGCGCGGGGCGATGATCGAACCCGCGCTCAGGCTGTAGCTCAACCCGATCGCGTAGCTCGAGCCGATGGTGTTCGGGTTGGTGCCGAGGGTGACGCCGTTGTAGATCTGGCGCCCGCCTTCCTGATACTGGCCGCTCAGCGAAGCGTCTGCGTTAGGCAGGAGCTGCCCGTACGCCGCGAGCTGCGCCGCGCGTGCCGTGCGCCGACGCTCCTGCACCTGCTGCAGATCGGTGTTGTTCCGGCGCGCGAGCGCGAGCGCGTCGTTCAGTGAAAGGGTGGGACCTGCCTGGGTGGAATCGCGTGTCTGTGCGCCGAGCGGAGCGGCGGCAAGAACGAGCGCGGCGAGCAGTCTGTAACGCATCGGGGGGTCCTGTCGGGTGAGTACGGGGGGGCCGTACGCGGAAGCTCGATGAGCGGTTTCAGGAGCAGCAAGCAAAAACGCCCCGCGGGGCGCGGGGCGTCGCATGCACCAGCGTCGTCGCTAGCGCGCGGCCGGCATCGCGTCCCGCACCGCCGTGAGGCCAAGCGCGGGTGCCTCCACTCGAAGCACGCGCCCCTCCGCGTCGGTCCAGAGTTGCCGCTCGCCGGCGGCGTCGCCGATCACGTAACGCCGTGCGACGATGCGCGTCCCCGCGACCTCGATGGAATCGTCGCCCTTCGAGACCACCCGAAACTGCGCAATCTCGTTGCGACGCGGAAGGACCGCCGTGACCCCTTCCTTGCCGGGAAGTGTAAGGAAGTAGTACTGGTGCACCTCCCCCTCGTCGAAGATGATCATCCCCTCGCGGAGGAAGTACTCGCGCGCCGACTCGCCACGGGGCGTCTGCGAGCGCGTCGCCAGCCGGTCGCGGGCTACCTGGGCCGTGATCCGCTCGCGGACCTCGCCGCCATCACGTCCCTCGAGCTGATAGGCGATCGGCGTCCCGCTGGTGTCGGTGCGAAGAGCGACCACCGTCCGCGCGGTACCGACTACCGCCGTTCCGCTCGCGACCAGCGTCGCGCCCCCAGCGGCGAAGGTGCGGACGATCCGGAAATCTTCGCGCCCGGTGCGCCCCTCGCGGGTGACCGTGAAGCTCCCCTCGTCGACTACCAGCTGCTGCGCTCCAAGCGGCCCAGCCAGGACGGCCGCCGCGCAGAGCGCCTGAATCAGTCGAGTCCGCATGGCCAATGATACACCCGCCCGCCTCGGAGGGTTCACGAAACCGGGGCGGGGGCGAGGAAGATCCGCTCGCTGATGCGCGAGCGGATGCGCTCATAGAGAGCCCGACCCTTCTCCGCGGTGGCGAGCGTCGGCCGCCCGATGGAGCCGGGGCTACCTTTCGGGACCTTGAGCCATCCGCGCCGGTATCGTCGCACCTCGTCGCGCGACATCATATAATCCTGCGCCAGCTCCATCCGCACGAGCTCCGGGGCGAGGTGCAGCATGATCGAGGTGTCGACCTCGTCGCCGTGCATCGGCTCGCTCTGTCCCTCCAGGAGGTCCGCGAAATCGATGTTGAAGATGTCGACGACGCGGACCCGCGCGCCGGCGGTGATCACCGTCGCGAGCGCCTCCTGATGGGGGTCGTGCTCGTGCGCGGTCAGCAGGATGAACTCACGGACACCGCTCGCCTCCCACGACGCCAGCAGGTCGTTCAGCGCGCGGTGCAGCGTCTTCTTGCGGAACGACCCGTTTCCAGCGAAGGCCCGCTCGGTGTCGACGTTGACGCCGTATTCGACGGTGGGCGCGCGCAGCACGCCGAACTCCGCCGAGAGGTCGTCCGCGAGCCGTTCGACGATGAAGGTGTCGCAGCCGAGCGGGAGATGAGGGCCGTGCTGCTCGCAGGTCCCGACGGGCAGGATCAGCCGCGGATCCTCGGCGAGGAGCGCGGCGACCTGTGAGGGGACCAGCTCTTTGAGGCGGCGCGGTGTGGCCGCCGGGGGTGACGAGGCCATCTCGGACGAGAAGGGGGTGCGGACGGTACGCCAGCTTCGGGGACCCGTGGACGGTCTCGCCCCCTGGGGCGTCGCCGTCACGCTGGCCGCGCTCGCGCTCGCAGGCTGGCTGCGCGAGACTCGCGTAGAGTATCTCTTCGTGGCGTGGGCCGCCACGCTCGTGTCCTTCGCCTTCGTCGCCCGCGGCGCTTTTCGCGAGCGGGTCTGGCGGGGAACGGCGAGCGCGATCGCCGGCGCGGCGTGCCTCCTCGCCTCCGGCGCGCACCGCTCGCTCGCCGCGGCGCGCGATCACTGGCCCGCGTACGGGAGCGCGCTGCGCCAGGCTGCCACCGCCCGCATGCGGGGTGAGCTGGCCACGCTCGGCGTGGACCTCGCTCGTGCCGCGCGGCGCGCACTCGCGGTCCCGCGCGATCGCGACGCCGCCTTCGGCGCGCTCTCGTCGCTCGTCGGGGGGGCGGGGGAGCGCGGCGTGGTGCTGTACGAGCAGGGCGCACCGTACGCCTGGGCCGGAACGGTTCGCGTGAGGACGGACACCCTGCACGCCTCCCTCGGCGCCACCGTCTCGCCTTTCTACGTCACTCTCCACGCGGTCGCTGACTCCGGCGGCCGGCGCGCCGTGGCGACGGGTCTCGTCCACGCCGAGCCCCCCGCCGACCGGCTCGCCGAGCCGCTCGACGCGCTCGTCGCGGGAGTCACGGATGCGCGCGGCTTCACCGCGCGGCGCGCGGCCGACGTCGGGGTGGACTCGAACGCCGTCGCGCGCCTCGCGCTGTCGGACGGTGGCGCGCCCCTCGTGGTCGGCGTGCAGTCCGCGTCGCGCGAGGAGACGCTGCTGCGGCTCACGGAGCGGGCACGCGTTCGCGGGACGATGCTGCTCGCCGCCCTGCTCGCGGCCTTCCTCGCGACCATCTGGCGCGCTCGCCGAGGGCTGCTGGCGCGCTTCGCGTCGCTCGCGGTGCCGGTGCTCTGCGTCGGCCTCGTCCCGCTCAACGAGCTCTCGAACGTCTCGCGGCTCTTCGACCCCGCGCTCTACTTCGCGCCGTTAGGCGGTCCGTACACGGGCAGCATCGGGGCGCTCGCGATCACCGGGGCGATCCTGCTGCTCGGACTGCTCGCGCTCCTCCGCTCCCCCTTCGCCACGCGCTCGCGCGCCGCGGCGGCGGTGGCGGTCCTCGTCGTCGCCGTGCTCGGGCCCTTCCTGCTGCGCGACCTCGCGCGCGGCGTGCAGCCGCCGGCGAGCGGTGTGCCCGTCTCGCTCTGGCTCTCCTGGGAGACGGCGCTCTTTCTCGCCGGAGGCGCGCTCGTCGTCGCGGGAGCTTCGGCCGGCCGCGCCGCGTTAGGCGGACGGCGCGGCCTCCGCTCGTGGGTCGCGCCGGCGATCGCCGCCGTCGCGGCGCTCGTCGGGACCATGAGCTGGTCGGCGCCCGGGCGCTGGCCGGGGTGGTACCCGGTGCTCTGGGTGGCGGCGATCGCCGCGCTGACGCTCACCCGGCGCTCGTCGCGCTTCGTCGCGGCGGCGGCCATCGTTGCCTCCCTCGGCGCGTCGACGCTCGTCTGGGGCGCGACGGCCCGGAAGCGGGTCGAGCTCGCGGTGCGCGACGTCGAGGGACTTCGCGTCGCGGACGATTATGCGATCGCGTTGCTCAACCGCTTCGCGCACTCGCTCGTCGCCGGTCCGCCGCCACGCACCAGCGGGGAGCTGCTCTCACGCTACGTGCTCTCCGACCTCGCCGCGGCCCAATATCCGGTGGAGATGGCGAGCTGGGACTCGGTGGGAGTGCGCCGGGCGCGCTTCCTCGCCGGGCGTCTCGACGCGGCGCGCGAAGGAGTGAGCACCCAGCTCGTCGCCGAGGCGCGCACGAGGGGCGAGCCGGTGCTCCGCCCGGTGCGCGGTGAGCTCGGCGTCGCGCTCGCCCTCGCGGTGCCGGCTTCCGATGGAAGCGTGACGACGGTGCTCGCCCTGCCACGCACCCGTCTCGTCGGGAACGATCCCTACGCGCCCCTGCTCGGTGGCGATCCGGCCACCACCGGCGAGCTCCCGTACACCCTCTCGCTCACCGGCGCCGATTCGGTCGCGCTCAACGACGCGCGGCGTCCGGTGTGGAAGCGCGAGGGCAACGAGCTGCACGGAGACTGGCTGCTCCAGACCGCGCGTGGTCTGTCGCGCGCCCACGCCGAGGTCGAGCTGCGACCGATATCGGCGCTCGTCCAGCGCGGGCTGCTCGTGGTGCTCCTCAATCTTGCGATCGTCGCGCTGCTCTGGGTGCTGAGCGCCCTCGCCGACGGCGGCTACGCGCGCTGGGTCGCGGTCCGGTCGCGACGCTGGACGCGGAGCTACCGGTCGCGCCTGACGCTGGTGCTCTTCGCGTTCTTCGTGCTTCCCGCGGTGGCGTTCGCGGGGTGGTCGTACCGCCAGCTCCAGCGCGAGGACCGGCAGTCGCAGGAGCTGCTGGTGCGGGAGACGCTGCGCTCGATCGCGACCGCCGGCGACGTGGGCGATCTCCCGGCCGAGGGTACGCGCATCGCCGCGCCGCTGCTGCGTTACGATCATGGCGCACTCGCGGCGACCAGCGACACGCTCTACGACGTCCTGGCTCCGCTCGGCCGTCTGCTCGCACCGCCGGTCTTCCTCAGCCTCGGGGTCTCGGACGAGGTGACGGCGAGCCAGGTGGTGCCGCTCGCCGGAACCACGACGCTCGTGGGATACCGCGCGCTCACCGATGCCGGCGGCCAGCGAGTCGTGCTCGCCGCCCCCGCTCCCTCGAGCGAGGAG
>DATAIN010000108.1:0-3234 GCA_036262635.1 Gemmatimonadaceae bacterium
GGTCGACGTCGTAGGGGTTCACGACCAGCGCCTCCGGCAGCTCGCGGGAAGCTCCGGCGAACTGGGAGAGGATGAGGACTCCGCCCTCGTCGTCGCGCGTGCCGATGAACTCCTTCGCGACGAGGTTCATCCCGTCCTGCAGCGACGAGACGAGGCAGAGATCGGCCGCGCGGTAGATCGCCGCGAGGCGATCGGCGGCGACGTTCTCGGCGATGAGGAGGATCGGCGTCCAGTCGGGAGTGCGGTACTTCTCGTTGATCTGCCGCACCGTCTCCTCGACGTCGGTCTCGAGCTTCTTGTAGGCGGCGATCCCGCTCCGCGATGGCGTGGCGACGATCATGAACGTCACGCACTTCCGCAGCTCGGGATGGCGCTTCCACATCAGGTCGAGCGCGCGAAGCCGTTGCGGGATTCCCTTCGTGTAGTCGACGCGGTCCACCGAAACCGCGAGCTGGCGGCCGTTCGACGCGTACCGCTGCCGCAGCGTCGTGGCGAGATCGGTCGCCTCCTTCGCGTCGGCGAGCTTCTCGTAGTGCTCGACGTCGATGCTGATCGGGAACGCGCCGACCTTCACGTCGCGGTCGCCCAACCGGACACGCATGTTGTCCGGGTCCACCGCGAGGTCGGGGAGCAGCTCGCTCACGCAGGCAAGGAAGTTCCGCGCGTAGCGCTCGGTGTGGAACTCGAGCAGGTCGTTGCCGAGCAGCCCGCGGAGGAGCGCGGTCCCCATCGGTCCCGGCATCAGGCGATAGATGTCCGGTGGCGGGAAGGGAATGTGCCAGAACTGATGGATGAACATCCCCGGCTGCAGCTCGCGCAGCGCCGTCGGCACGAGCGCGAGATGATAGTCCTGCACCCAGACGACGTCGCGGCTTCCCGGCCCAGCCTCTTCCGCGACCGCCTGCGCGAAGCGCTCGTTCACCTCACGATAGCGCTCCCATGCGTCGGTCCGCGGATCGAAGTGATGGGCGAGCATGTGGCAGAGAGGCCACAACGCACTGTTGGCGAAGCTCTCGTAGTAGCAGTCCACCTCATCCGGACTCAGCCAGATGCGATGGAGCGTGTAGCGCGGATCTTCGGGCGGCACCGCGACGCGGCCGCGCTCGTCCGCGGTCTCACGGTCTGCGTTCCCCGAGCCCCAGGCGACCCACACGCCGCGCCCGCGACGCATCAACGGGTCGAGCGCCGACACGACCCCGCCCGGCGGCCGCCGCACCTCGATGCCATGTGCGCCGTGTACGTGCTCGTACGGTTCGCGGTTCGATACGAGGATGAGCCGCCGGCCACCGAGCAGGTCGTGGAGATAGCGCATGTGCGATGCTCGGGGCAATGACCATGCCTCCGTCATCGCGCGCTGATGCGTGCGCAAGCGAACGGAGTTATCCTGTCGTACCTCGCACCGAAAACATTCATGCGACTCTGTTCGATGCTGTACCTCGGCACGGCGATCGCGCTCGTCGCCTGCACCCCGCGCGCTGCCTCACGCGAGCCGTCGCGCGACGACATCGCTCGTGAGGTCGACACGATGTTCCGTCGCTCCGCGCAGGCGTGGACACATGGAGAGCTCGACGCGTTCATGGGCGATTACCTTCCCGGCGATCGCACCACCTACGTGTCGAGCAAGGGACTCATCCACGGCCCCGCGGCGATCCGCGAGCGTTATGCACCGCGCTTCGCGGCCGGCGCGATGCACGACTCGCTCTCCTTCGAGAACGTCGAGATCGATCCGCTCGCTCCCGGCGTCGTGCACGTCGTCGCGTGGTACGTGCTCTCGCGCGGCGACTCGATCGTCGCGCGCGGTCCGACCTCGCTCGTGATGGTGCGCGACGACCGCGGGCGGCTGCGCATCGTCCACGACCATTCGAGCTGACGCGTCGGCGATGCGCCGGCTGATCGCGCGCGCTCCGACCCGCATCGACTTCGGGGGCGGATGGACGGACGTGCCGCCGTATCCCGCGCGGCACGAGGGATTCGTCTGCAACGCCGCGATCGACCGCTTCGCGACCGTGACGGTTCGTGATGGCGCCGACGACGCGCGCACGCCGCTCGTCTCCGCCGCGCTCCGCCGCGCGGAGGTGACTGGCGCGAGCGTCACGCTCGAGAGCGGCTTCCCGGTGGGCGCGGGACTCGGCGGCTCGAGCGCCGCGGGTGTCGCGGTCGCGGGAGCGCTCGCCGCGTGGCGCGGGGAGGCGTTGTCACGCGTCGAGCTCGCGGAGCTCAGCTGCGCGACGGAGCGCAACGACCTCGGCATCGCCGGCGGAAGCCAGGACCATTACGCGGCGGCGTTCGGCGGCGTGCTCGCGCTTCGCTTCCGCGACGGCGCGATCGACGTCGAGGAGATCCGCACCTCCGCCGCGCTGAGCGCCGAGCTGGCGCGGCGCTGCCTCGTCTGGTTCACCGGCGAGTCGCGCATCTCGGCGCAGCAGATCGAGGTCGTCGTCGACGCGATGCGCGGCGGCGACGAGCGCGTGATGCGCCTCCTCGCAGGGATGAAGCGCTGCGCGATCGGGATGGCGGAGGCGCTGCACACCGCGGCGCTGGACCAGCTCGGCGCCCTCGTCGGCGAGCACTGGGAGCTGCAGCGCGCCCTGCATCCGAGCATCACCACCGAGACGATCGACCGGATGTGCGAGCGTGCGTACGCCAACGGCGCGCTCGGCTTCAAGGCGCTCGGCGCGTCGGGGGGCGGCTGCGTCGTCGCCGTCGCGCGCGCCGACCGTGTGGACGCGCTGCGCGAGGCGATGGGCGACCTCGCCGAGCCGCTGCCCTACCGGATCGACGCCGAAGGGTTCCATATCGAGGAGGGGTCTCCTGCCTAACGCTCCGATCGCGCACGGGGACGCCGTCGCGCTCACCCAGGCGATGGTCGCCGTCGACTCCCGCAACCCGGGGCTCGTCCCTGGCGCGCCAGGGGAGGGCGCGGTGGCGCGGCTGCTCGCCGGCGTGCTGCGCGACTGGGGGTTCGACGTCTCGCTCCCCGAGGTCGCGCCGGGGCGGCCCAACGTCGTCGCGCGCACGGGCAAGCGCGGCGGGCCGGCGCTGATGTTCAACGGGCACCTCGACGTCGTCGCCACCGAAGGGATGTCGCACGCGGCCTGGGACCCCACGATTCGCGACGGCCGCATCTACGGCCGCGGCTCCGCGGACATGAAGGCGGGGATCGCCGCGATGTGCGCGGCCGCCGCGCTCGCCGCTCCGCACACGCGTGCCGAGCTCGTGATCGCCGCCGTGATC
>DATAIN010000109.1:0-2035 GCA_036262635.1 Gemmatimonadaceae bacterium
ATCGCGCGGCTCGGGGCGAGGAGACTCGCCGCGCTCGTCACCACCGACCCCGCGATGAACATTCCCGAGGCGAGCTCGTAGCCGCTGCCCACCTTGTCCTTCGTCGTGCCGCTCGGTTCGCTCGGGGGCGGCGGGCCATACTGCGGCTGGATCCGCGCCGCTTCGGCGACGGTGAGTCCGGTGCTGTCGAGCCAGGCGACGAGCCGCTGGTCATCCGCGAGCTCGCGGATGTACGCGTTGTTCCGCGATCGCGCGACGTCGTCGACGATGTCGCCGCGCCCGGAGCGGTCGATGAGATAGCCCATCGCGCAGAGCACGCCGCGCGAGTCGCGGAAGAACGGCGCGGCAAACGACAGCCGGTCGTTCTCCGGGAAGCGGCCCGCGTCGCGATAGTCGCGCAGCCAGGCGATGAGCGTCTCGCGCCGCGCGCGCTGCGCCTCGCTGAGCGCCGAGACCTCGCGCGCGCGCAGCTCGACGTCGACCGAATCGAAGTGGCTGCGCAGCCGCGACTGCTCGGCGGCGCGATGGCGCTCGAGCGGGGTCACCTCATGGCGCCCCCCGCCCCCCCGCGCTGCGGCGACGCCGATGAACGCGCTGGTGAGCACGACGACGAGCACGGATGAGCGATGCATCTGTCCTCCTTGTTTCGGGTGAGGAGGGAAACCCGGGGAAGTGGCATGAGGTCACCGCCACGGCCATGAGGCTTGCGTGACTGAACTGCCCTGCCATGAGGCAAGCCTCAGGGAAGTGGCAGTGGTAGCTTCCATTCCGGCGGCGAGCTCAAAGCGATCTGTCACGAATCCGCCGACCGTCCGTCTCCGGTTGCATGACCCACCCCTCCGATCGCCTCGCCACCTTCGAGCGGTATCGCGCACGCCTCTTCGGCATCGCGTATCGCATGCTCGGCAGCGTGCACGATGCGGAAGACGTCGTGCAGGAGGCGTGGCTGCGATGGCAGGATGCGGACGCCGCGGAGATTCGCGCGGCGGAGGGGTGGCTCGTGGCGGTCGCGACTCGGTTGTCGATCGATCGCCTGCGCCGGATGGCGACGGAGCGGGAGGCGTACGTCGGGAACTGGCTGCCGGAGCCGATCGCGGCGACGGGTGCGCCCCCCGATCGTGCGGCCGAGCTGGCGTCCGATCTGTCGATGGCGTTTCTGGTGCTGCTCGAGCGGCTGGGGCCGGAAGAGCGCGCGGCGTTCCTCCTGCGCGAGGTGTTCGGGGCGGGCTACGACGAGATCGCGCGGATCCTCGAGCGGAGCGAGGCTGCCTGCAGGCAGGTGGTGCACAGGGCGCGCGAGCGCGTGCGTCGCGACGAACGGCGCTTCGACACCCCGGTCGACGTGAAGGAGCGCCTGCTCGACCAGTTCCTCGCGGCGATCGCGAACGAGGATCGCGAGGGGCTGCTCGCGGTCCTCGGTGACGAGGTCGTCTTCGTGGCCGACGGAGGGGGGAAGGCAAGCGCCTATCCCGAGATCGTCACCGACCCGGAGCGCCTCGCGCAACTGCTGGTCGGCTTCGAGCGCTCGGGGCGTGTCATCGCGGCGCGCCGCGGGCTGGGGGCGATCGAGCATCGCCCGACCACGATCAACGGCGAGCCCGCGGTCCTCACGCTGGTCGGTGGCCGGTCGGTCTTCACGACGTCGTTCGCCTTCGATGGGGATCGGATCAGCGGCGTCTTCCGGGTGCTCAATCCCGACAAGCTGAGACACGTCGGGGCCGCGCCCTTCGTGGAGAGCTGAACTTCAGCCGCGCGCTGTCACAGGGTGCGTCGGCGCCCGTCTGCGTTCGTGTCACCACCGAACGGAGGACACCATGCAGATCTTCGTCACCGGCGCCACCGGCGTCGTCGGCCGGCGCGCCGTGCCGCTGCTCGTGGCCGCGGGCTGGGTCGTGCCGCTGGTCGGGTTCGGCCTGGTGCCGATGCTGGCGGGCGGTGCGCTGCTCCTGGCCGGGTTCGCGCTGGCGGCGGTGCGGATCGCCCGGCCGGCGGATCAGGTCTCGCTCGCGTCGCCCAGCTCGCCGGGCCTGACCAG
>DATAIN010000110.1:0-2645 GCA_036262635.1 Gemmatimonadaceae bacterium
ATACTTCCCCCCGCCACCTTTCACTCACCGCCATGCGTCAACTGCTACTCGCCACCCTCGTCGCCAGCAGCGCCTGCGCCCAGGCACCGCGCGCGACGGCGCCCGCCGTCGTTCCCGGAGTCGAGGTCCTCGCCGCGACCACCCCCTCGGTGCTGCGCAACAAGCGCGTCGGCCTGATCACCAACCAGAGCGGGATCGACCGCACGCGCCGCAGCACCATCGACATCATGGCGGGGGCCCGCGACTACCGGCTGGTCGCGCTCTTCTCGCCGGAGCACGGGATCCGCGGCACCGCGCGCGAGGGCGATCAGATCGGCTCGTCCCGCGACGAGAAGACCGGGCTTCCGGTGTACTCGCTCTACGGCGAGACGAACAAGCCGACGCCGGCGATGCTCGACAGCGTCGATGCGCTCGTCTTCGACATCCAGGACGTCGGCGTGCGGCAGTACACCTACGAGTCCACCCTCGCGAAGGGGATGGAGGCCGCGAAGGAGAAGGGAATCCCCTTCGTCGTCCTCGATCGCCCCAACCCGGTCGGCGGCGACATCATCGAAGGCGGGATCCTCGACACGGCGTACCGCTCCTTCGTCGGCATCTATCCGATGCCCTCGCGACACGGGCTCACCATCGGCGAGCTGGCGCGCTACTTCAACGCCGTCTTCCACATCGGGGCCGACCTCACCGTGGTTCCCGTGACCGGCTGGCGGCGCGACATGTGGGGAGACGAGACCGGACTTCCCTTCGTCGCTCCCTCGCCGAATCTGCCGCGCATCGAGGCGATCATCAGCTACCCCGGCACGGTGTATCTGGAGGGCACGAACCTCAGCGAGGGACGCAGCACGGACTTTCCCTTCGAGCAGACCGGCGCACCCTGGCTGAACGCCGACAGCATCGTGCGCCTCATGAACGCGCGCCAGCTGCCCGGTGTCCGCTTCGAGTCGGTGCCCGTTACGCCGCGGCCCGACGCGCGCAAGTTCCCCGCGACCCGCATCAATGGCGTGCGCTACGTCGTCACCGACCGCGCGCGCTACCGTCCGTTGATGACGACGCTGATCCTCATCGACGAGATCCGGCGGTTGCATCCCACGCAGTTCGCCTGGAGCCGCACGATCGATCGGCTGGCCGGCACCGACCGGCTGCGCAAGGCGATCGAGGCGGGGACGCTTCCCGACCTGCTCCTCGAGTGGCAGAAGCAGGACGACGACTTCCGCGCGGCGCGCGCGCCATACCTGCTGTACTAGCGCGTCACGCGACGACGGCGCTCGACGGCGGCGTCTTCATCGGGCTGGCCGAGGGGACGCGCGGGAACCAGAGCTCGAAGCTCGTCCCCTCGCCCGGCTCTGATTCGACGTAGATCTGGCCGCCGAGCTGGCGGACGATCCCGTACGCGGTGGCGAGGCCGAGTCCCGCGCCCGCGCCCTGGTCGCGCGTCGTGAAGAATGGCGCGAAGGCGCGGGCCTTGGTCTCCGCGTCCATCCCGCGCCCGGTGTCGCTGAAGACGAGAACGACGTACGCGCCCACCGTGAGGCCGGGCTGCCGCGTCGCGGTGCGGTCGTCGAGATCCACCGGACAGGTCTCGATGTGGACGTGTCCTCCTTCGGGCATCGCCTCGCGGGCGTTGAGCGCGAGGTCCACCAGCACCTGCTGGACACGCGCCGGATCGACATAGCAGTCGCCGGCGTCCGGCGCGAGCGACGTGGTGAGCGTGACCGTCTCGCCTAACGCGTGACGCAGCGCGGGCTCGATCCGCTCCACGATCTCGTTCAGCGGCCCCACCACCGGCTGGACGGTCTGCAGCCCGCCGAAGGCGAGCAGCTGCCGCACCAGCGTGGCCACCCGCTCCGCCGCGCCCTCGATCTCGGCGAGGTCGGCGTTTCGCGCGTCGCTCGGCTCGATCGTCTTGCGGAGCAGCTCGCTGTAGCGGTTGATCGCCGTGAGCGCGTCGTTGAAGTCGTGCGCGATTCCCGCCGCCAGCTGCCCGACCGCCTCGAGGGTGCGCGTCTGCCGGTGCTGTTCCTCGAGCGCCTGACGCGTGGTGACGTCCGCCGCGATCGAGAAGAATCCGTCGACCAGTCCCGGCGAGCCATGCGGGATGTACGTCACTTCCAGCCGACGCGTCCCCCCGCTGTCGGCGACGTCGACGTCGAAGCGCGACGGGATCCCGGCCAGCGCCTCGGTGATGCGCGGTCGGATCTCGTCGTAGGACGCCTCGCCGATCACCTCCTCCACTCGCCGGGCGATGATCTCGCTCCGCGGCCGCCGCGCGAACTGCTCGAACGCGGTGTTGACGAAGCGGTACCGCTGCTCCGCGTCGACGTAGGCGATCATGAGCGGGATGCCGTCGGTGACGAGACGATACTGCTCGTCACGCTCGGCGAGCGCCCGCTCGGCGCTCTTGCGCAGCGCGATGTCGGTCACGAACGCGACGGCGCCGCGCACCGCGCCCTCCGCGTCGCGGAGCGGCGCGCCCGAGATGCTGACGTCGTGGCTCGATCCGTCGCGGGCCACGACGCGCGCCTCGAGGTCGGCGACCGGCTCCCCCGTCAGCGCCCGGTCGAGCGCGTCGAGCAGACCGCCGTCCGGACTCAGGTCGCCCATCGGGAACGCCTTTCCGATGATCTCGTCCGCACGCCAGCCGAGATCGA
>DATAIN010000111.1:0-1663 GCA_036262635.1 Gemmatimonadaceae bacterium
CTCGGGGCATGACCGACCGGACACCCGACTGGATCATCGTCGGGCGGATTCGCAAGGCACACGGCATCCGCGGCGAGGTCCTCGTCGAGCCGATCACCGACGCGCCGGACGCGATCTTCGCGCCCGGCCGTCGCGTTTTCGTGGGACTCTCCGATGCGCGCCCCGATTCCGCGCTGCCTCCACTCGAAGTCCGCGCCGCACGCCCGTTCAAGGAAGGCTTTCTCATCGTCTTCGACGCCGTTCATGACCGCGACGATGCGGAGCGGTGGCGCGACCGCTGGCTCTTCCTCGCCGCGGACGAGCTGCCGGGACCCGACGATGGAGAGATCTACCTTCACGACATCCCGGGGATGCGCGTCGAGCTCGAAGACGGTACGGTCGTCGGGACCGTCGGCACGCTCTACGAGCTGCCGCAGGGGCTGGTAATGGACGTCGTACGTGCATCGGCGGGGAACGGGGCACGGCCCCGGACGGTGATGATTCCCTATGACGAGCACACGCTCGTCCGCGTCGATCCCGAGGCGCGGGTCATCGTCGTCGCCCCGCCTGACGGTCTCCTCGACTGAACGATGCTGCGCGTCAACATCGTCACGATCTTCCCCGACTTCTTCGCCGGGCCGCTGGGCCTCAGCATCCCGGCGCGCGCGGCGGCGGCCGGTGGCGTCGCCTATCGCGTGGTGGACCTGCGCGAGTTCACCCATGATCGGCACCGTACGGTGGACGACTATCCGTACGGCGGGGGACCGGGGATGGTCATGAAGCCGGCGCCGTTCTTCGAGGCGGTGGACCATCTACAGGCGCGCGCGCCGATCGTGCTCGTATCGGCCAGAGGCCGGCGCTTCACGCACGCCGACGCCGTGCGGTACGCGGCCGGCGATGAGCTGACGATCCTCTGCGGGCACTACAAGGACGTGGATCAGCGCGTCGCCGACCATCTCGCCACGGAGGAGGTCTCGCTCGGCGACTTCGTCCTCAGCGGCGGCGAGCCGGCAGCACTCGCGATCGTGGATGCGACCGTCAGGCTCATCCCGGGCGCGATGTCGGACTTCGAGAGCGCCCGTACCGATTCCTTCTTCGAGAGCGGGCTCAGTGCGCCGAGCTACACGCGCCCGCCCGAGTACCGCGGCCACATGGTGCCGGAGGTTCTCCTCTCGGGCGATCATGCCCGCATCGCCGAGTGGCGGGCGCGGGAGGCGGAGCGCCTGACGCGCGAGCGCGACGAGACTCGTTAGGCCTGACGGTCTCGGCGGTTCGCTGAAGCTGAAAACGGTTACGCGAGGCGTGGCATGACGCGCCTCTTGCGCGCGCGATCGGGGGCCGTATGTTCCGCCCCCGCGCCGACGCGGGCGCATCCCTCGACCACGTGCCACGTCATGAGGAGGACGCCGTGAAGAGAACGATCCCGCTGGCCCTGCTCGCCCTCGCCGCCGCCTGCCAGGACGCGGTGAGCCCCACCTCCCCCGCCACCGTCGACGCGCCCGTCATCGCCGCCGCACGCGCCGACCGGCGGGACATTCCCGACCAGTACATCGTCGTCCTGAATCGCGGTGCCGGCGACGTCGCGGCGATGGTCGACCGCCTCGCCGCAAGCGCGAATGCGCGTGTGCTCTTCCGCTACACCGACGTGCTGCAGGGATTCGCCGCGCGAATGAGCCCGGAGGCC
>DATAIN010000112.1:0-11092 GCA_036262635.1 Gemmatimonadaceae bacterium
ATGCGGGGACGTGGGAAGCCGTCGCTCGCCGCGCTCGCTCGGCGACGGGGGACGGGGGTCGGGGGATTTCTGCTCCTTTGTCCGTTCTCCCTGCTCCTTTATCCGAGGTCGGAGCCTCCCCGCGTCATCTCACGTCTCCCGTCGCCGTGTCGACCACGGACCAGGCGAGAGGAGCGATCCCCCGTCCCCCGTCCCCCGTTGTCGAGCGCAGCGATGACTTCCCCCGTCCCACGTGAGCCGCGCCAGCGCTGTCCCATGTCGACGTGGAACGTGGAACGTGGGATGCCGCGGCAGCGCCCTCCCACGTCGCAGGGACGTGGGACGTGGAACGCGGCAGCGCCCTGCCCCGTCGTCATGCCATCTCGAATTCCGTTGCGAACGCCACCGGAAACGAGAACGTCTTCGACCTGCTTCGAGTCTCCATCATGTCCGCGATCCGCTCGAGACGCTTCGGGACGCCGAGGATCTTCTCCTGGGCCTTCTTTCCCATCTCGTCCAGCCCCTCCAGCGTCTCGATCGCCCAGAAGCGGATCTGCTCCTCGACGATCTTGAGGTAGTCGCGCGGACCGTAGATCCCCGCGCGGCGCACCACGTCGGCCATCTCCCGGAAGTTCGGCATGTTCACCCCCGGCATGTCGATCGAGGGCATCAGCTCGGCCGCTGACGCGAGCCCGCGGTTCGGGTCGCGGACGAGCACTTCCTTGAAGATCGTCCGGTAGAAGGTGTAGTGGCGCGCCTCCTCCTTCGCGACGTTCGACAGCACCGTGCCGATGGTCGGCTCGTACTCGCCGGCGAGCTTGCCGGTGTTGGCGTGACTCACCTGCGTCGCGCGTTCCTGGAGCGTCGTGTAGACGAACACGCGGTACGGATCCTTGTCCCATGCCGGCTCGAAGCCGGCGCGCAGATACTCGAACTGCATCCGCTCGAGCACCGGGTTGTCGAGGATCGCGCTGTCCCGGGCGTAGTCGTGGAGCACCGCGCCGTGCCGGTCCTCCTCCGCCGTCCAGAGGTTGGTCCACTTCGACCAGAAGGTGTCGCCACCGAGGTAGGCGGCGAGCAGGCGGTGGAAGTGCGGGAGACCTTCCTCGGTCAGGAGGTTCAGCGCCAGCGCCACGCGCGCCGGGAGGGTGATCCCTCTCGCGCGCTCGCGCAGCTCGCGAACGTGCCGCTCGGGATCGGTCTCCGGCGCCGGCGCGAGCAGCTCGCTCGGGAACCAGAGGATGCGCTTCGTTTCGTGCACGTCCATGAGGTCGTGGACGACGGGCTCCAGATCCGCGAGTACCTCGACCTTCGCGAGCGTCTCGCTAGTCGGTGTTGTCATGGGCCGGAGTGTGCGCAAGGTGCGTGCGCGGCGCCAGTGCCTCTCGCCGGATGTGGGGGATGTCCCGACGTCCGCTCACTGCTCGGCCGCCGCGCCGGCCATGTGCGCGGGCTCGCCGCCCCCGTCCTCCTCCCCCGGACCGCCGTTCCCCCGCCTAACGCGCGGCGGGATCGCTTCCTCGAGCTCGCGCACCGGGATGATCAACAGCCCGTGCAGCCGCCAGTCGAGCTTCCCGAGCTCCGCCGCGGCGCGGTCGATCTCGTCCAGGAGCCGCGCGGTGTCCATCGCAGGTTCCTCGTGCGGCACGACGAAGACCTCTCCGGTCACCGTGTGACCGTGCTCGCGCAGCCGCACCCCCGCGTCCTCCACCCACGGCAGCCGCCGCGCCGCGTCGCGCAGCAGCCGCGGCAGATCCTCGAGATCGCGCTTGCCGAGCTGCGTCGGGCTCTCGTCCATCATGTCGCCGATGACCTGCCGAACGTTGTGCCATCCGTCGCGGACGATCTCGAGCGAGATGAACGCCGCCGCCGCGGCGTCCCCCCACCAGAAGCCGAAGGCGACCAGCAGGATCCCGAGGATCGCCGCGCCCTCCGACATCCACTCGGCGCGATTCATCTCCGACTCCGCCTGGAGCGCCTTGCTGTGCAGCTCCTCCGCGACCGGCTCCTTCAGCTTCCCGAGCAGCAGCCCCATGCACATGCTGAAGAAGAGCGCCGCGATCATCGCCCACCCGAGCCAGAGCTGCTGGCCGAACAGCTCGATGGTCCCGATGGGCGGATGCTCGCGCCGCACGAGCTTCATCACCGAGTCGTAGAGCAGATAGATCCCGATCAGGCTGAGCACCGAGGCGGTCACCAGAAACGCGACCGAGACGGCCCGCACGTAGCCGTTGGGGAAGCGCTCGCTGGGCGCACGGAGCTCGTAGCGAAGCGCGACGATCAACGCGATCGGCGGGATCGCGGTGAGGACGTCGCTCACCCACGCCGTCTTCATGGCCTGCGACTGGCCGACGGTCAGGCCGATGAACACCGAGGCGAACAGCAAAAGGACGACGCTCAGCCACGACAGCTTGCGCGCCCTCTCGCGCGCTGCACGCTTCTCCTCGGGAAAGCTGAACGCGTAGCCGACGCTCATCGCGGCCTGGCGTGTCGCAGCGCCGGAAACTCGCCGCGCTTCGCGCGCAGCAGCTCCTCGACCTCCACCTGCCAGGCGTTCTCTCCGGGGGAGACCGCGACGACGTGCTGCTCTTCCCTGCGCTCTCCACGCACCATCGTCGTGTCGGTGTAGTACGGGCGCGTGAACGCGACCTTGGCGCCGTACGGCGATTCGGCGGTGAGTCCCGCGATCACGAGATCGACGTCGCGCTCCTTCAGCGCGTCGAGGACGTCGGCCGCCGTGCCCCGCTCCCACTCGACGCGCGAGCCCGTTCGCCGCGCCAGGTCGCGGACGATCGCACCCTCGATCCCGCCCGCTCCTCCGGCGGAGTCGGTCACCCACGGCGTGTCGATCGCCATCCCGACGCGCATCGTCCCCCCGCGCACGTGCTTCAGCGTCCCTTCCGGATCGCGCGGCAGACCGCACGCGGCGACCAGAAGGAGAAGCACTGTTCGACGGCGTGCAGAGCGCCTGACGGGCGCGCGAGAGAGAGGCGTCATGAGGCTTTCCTCGCGGAGGCAAGCTCCGTTCCCTCGACCGCGATGCACGCGCGTGCGACGATTCGACGCGCGCGCCGGCGTGCAGTAGAATCTCCGTCGAGCGAGCCGTGCTCCACGGCTTGCTCGCAATCACAGTCCCCACTGCCATGCGAATCGCTGAACTCCTCCTCCCCGAGCTCGAGAACGAGCTCGCCATCACCCGCCGCGTCCTCGAGCGTGTCCCCGACGGCAAGGGCGAGTGGAAGCCGCACGCGAAGTCGTTCCCGACGGCGCACCTCGCGCAGCTCGTCGCGCGGCTGCCCGGCTGGGTCCCGCTGACGCTGCAGCGCACGGAGCTCGATCTCGCGCCGAAGGAGGGGCCGCAGTTTCCCGGCTACAGCATCGAGAAGACCGCCACCCTGCTCGCCGAGTTCGACAGGAACGCCGCGGCGGCGCGGTCCGCCCTCGCCGCGGCGAGCGACGCCGACTTCGAGGTGCCGTGGGCGCTCAAGCGCGGCGGCGCGACGCTCGTGACGAAGTCGCGCTACGAGATCATGCGCTGGATGGTGCTCAATCACATCGTGCACCATCGCGCCCAGCTCGGTCTCTACCTTCGCATGCTCGACCTTCCCGTGCCGCAGATGTACGGGCCCACGGCCGACGAGGGATGGTAGGCGGCGAAGTGAGACGCGCCCTGCTCATCGCCGCGATCGCCCTCGTCGCGCGCGAGGCCGCCGCGCAGCACGCGAGCTGGATGATCGGCCCCTTCGCCAAGCCGCGAGCGGCCAACCCGGTGATCGTGCCCGACAGCGCCTCGCGCTTCCGCTCGCCGATGACGGACAGCGTGGTGCGGTGGGAGGAGTACGCCACCTTCAACCCCGCCGCGGTGGTGAGGAACGGCAGGATCTTCCTGCTCTACCGCGCCGAGGACACGAGCGGCGAGCGGAAGATCGGCGCGCACACCTCTCGGCTCGGCCTCGCCGAGAGCGCGGACGGGCTGCACTTCACACGCCGCGCGACACCCGTGCTCTATCCCGACCGCGATGCGCAGTCGGCGAACGAATCGCCGGGCGGCGTCGAGGATCCACGCATCGTCGAGACCGAGGACGGCCGCTACGTGCTGACCTACACGCAGTGGAACCGCGACGTCCCGCGGCTCGCGGTGGCGACGTCCACCGATCTCGTGACGTGGACCAAGCACGGTCCCGCGTTCGCGAGCGTCGACAGCGGGAAATATCTCCGCATGGAATCGAAGTCCGGCGCGATCCTCTGCCGCGTCCGCGGCGACCATCTGGTCGCGACGAAGGTGAACGGGAAGTACTGGATGTACTTCAACGTCCCGCGCATCCTCATCGCGACCTCGGACGACCTGATTCGGTGGACGCCGGTCGAGGACGCGGACGGCAAGCCTCTCGCCGTGCTCTCCCCGCGCCCGGGATACTTCGACTCGTGGCTCGTCGAGGGCGGACCGCCGGCGATCCTCACCGACCGCGGGATCGTGCTCCTCTACAACGCGGGGAACAGCGGCAGCTACGGCGACCCGCGCATCCCCGAGCGAATGTATACCGGCGGCCAGGCGCTCTTCGACGCGCGCAACCCGTTGAAGCTTCTCGCACGGTCGAGCGAGCCCTTCATCCGGCCGACGGAGCCGTACGAGAAGAGCGGCCAGTACGCCGAGGGCACGACCTTCGTCGAGGGGCTCGTGCCCTTCCGCGGGCGGTGGTTCCTCTACTACGGCACCGCCGACTCCCGGGTCGGCGTCGCGGTCTCCGCACGGCGCCCCGCTCGATGAGCGCCGTGGGGCGCGCGCGCCAGCCACGCTTCTTGCGCAGGGGGCCGGCATGATCGTCATCATCGGCTTCGTGCTCGGAGGCCTGATCATCGGCCTCCTCACCCTCACCGGGCTTCTCAGCGCGGTGAAGGGCACTCCCGTCAACGACGTGGAGACCCCCGGCGCCCCGTATCCGCCGAGCGTCCGGGACCAGGGCTTTCGCGAGGGGATGGAGCTCGTCACGCGGACACCACTCGCCTTCGGCCACCGCATCGAGATGTTCGTGAACGGCGACGAGACCTACCCGCGGCTCTGGGAGGATCTCCGCGCGGCGCGCGAGTCGATCACGATGCAGATGTACTACTGCGAGAAGGGTCGAATGGCGGAGACCCTCCGCGAGGTGCTGCTCGACCGGGCGCGGGCCGGAGTCGCGGTGTACCTGCTCTACGACGCCTTCGGCAGCTCCTTCCCGAAGGAGTACATCGCCGCGCTCGACGACGGTGGGGTGCACACCGCGGCGTTTCGCCCGATCGGGCTCCGCGGCGCGTACAAGATCCAGCATCGCGCGCACATCCGCGTCGTCTGCGTCGACGGCCGCGTCGGCTACACCGGCGGCTTCGGGATCTCGGACAAGTGGTTCGGCGACGGCGTGTCGAAGGACCAGTGGCGCGACTCCAACGTCCGCTTCACCGGTCCCGCCGTCCGCCAGCTGCAGGCCGCGTTCGTAGCCTGCTGGGCCGAGCAGACCGGCCACATGCTCGTCGGTCCGACGCTGTTTCCCGTCGACGGCAAGCCGGGCACGGACGGGGCGCTCGCCGGCGTGCTCCATGGCTCGCCCTCGGTGGGAAGCACGGAAGCGGAGCGGTTCTTCGCGCTCTCGATCGCCAGCGCGCGCGAGCGGCTCTACATCACGAATTCGTATTTCGTCCCCGACCGCGAGTTTCGCGCGATGATCGCCGGCGCGGCGAAGCGTGGCGTGGACACCCGCGTGCTCACCGCGGGCACGGAGACCGACGTCAAGAGCACCCTCTACGCCGGGCGCGCGCGGTACGAGGAGCTGCTCGAGGCCGGGGTGCGCGTCTACGAGTACGACCAGACCATGATGCACGCGAAGACGCTCGTCGTGGACGGCGTCTGGGCGGCGGTCGGAAGCATGAACGCGGACAACCGGTCGCTCTCCTTCAACGAGGAGACCGTGCTCCTCATGCTCGATCCCGCGTTAGGCAGCCAGCTCGAGCGGCAGTTCATGCGTGATCTCGAGCACGCGACGGAGATCGGGCTCGAGAGCTTCCGGAAGCGGGGGATGTGGGAGCGGACGAAGGAGCACGCGTGTCATCTCGTCTGGCGAGTGCTCTGACGCGTGCTCCTTCGCGGGGGGCGCTCAGGAACGCAGCTTGCCCGTGACGCTGCCGTGCTGCGGGCCGAGCTCCCAGCGGCCGGCGATCTCGCTCGCGCCGCGACGCTGGAGGGTGATCACCATCGTGCCGTTGTGCGTCTCGTTCTTCAGCACGAGGTCGTCGCCCTCGACCGCGACGCCGAGAGGATGCTCGTCGTTCTGCGGCCCTTCCACGACCTTCGCGCTCAGCGTGCCGGCGGAGTCGGCGGCGATGACGAGCATCGCGGTCTCGGTGCCGTGCTCGGTCTCGACGGCGATGTCGTAGGTCCCGGCGGCCTTCGGGCTCCACGCCGCGGCGGCGACGCTCGCGGTGGTCCTGCTGGGGGCCGACGACGCGGTCGCCTGCGCGCTCGCGCCGGCGCTGACGGTGAGGGCCGCGACGGCCAGGGCGGTGAGGGCGATGCTCGTGCGCATGAGTGAAGAGAGTGGGGGTGAGTCGTCGTTCAGCGAACGATTCGCCGTACGGCGGCCCTGCAAAACGGGTTTCAGGAGGATTCGATCACACGTGAGAGACATCACCCGATGACACCGTCGCGCTTTCGTACGGTGCTGCAGACGACCGCGCTCGCGGTGATCGTCATGCTCCTCTGCCGCAGCGCGGCGCGCGCCGTCACGCCCGCTGCCCCATTGCATGCCGCACCTCGCGACGCGACCGTCTATCGCGACGTCGCGTACGGATCCGACCCGCGCCAGCGCTTCGACGTCCACGCGCCGGCCGGCGCGAGCGGCGCGCCGGTGATCTTCATGGTGCACGGCGGCGGCTGGGCGCGCGGCGACAAGCGGGCGCGCGGCGTCGTCGACAACAAGGCGGCGCGCTGGGTGCCGCGCGGCTTCGTCGTCATCTCGACGAACTACCGCATGCTCCCCGACGCCGCGCCGCTCGACCAGGCGAAGGACATCGCGCGCGCGATCGCCGTCGCGCAGCACGCCGCGGCCGGCTGGGGCGGCGACTCCTCGAAGTTCATCCTGATGGGACACTCGGCGGGCGCGCATCTCGTCGCGCTCCTCGAGACCTCGCCGATCCTTCGCGAGGGCCAGCCCCTCCTCCCCTGGCTCGGCGTCGTCTCGCTGGAGAGCGGGGCGCTCGACGTCGTCGAGATCATGGGCCGCGCGCACACCGCGCTCTACGACCGCGCCTTCGGCCGCAATCCGGAGTACTGGCGCGCCGCGTCGCCCTACCACACGATGCTCGCCGGCGGCGCGCCGATGCTGCTCGTCTGCTCGGTGCCGCGGTGGAGCAGCTGCGCCCAGGCCGATGCCTTCGCCGCGAAGGCCGCGCCGTTAGGCAGGCGGGTCGAGGTCCTCCGCGAGCGTCTCACCCACGCCGAGGCCGACCAGCTGCTCGGCAGCGACTCGGCGTACACCGCGCAGGTCGAGAGCTTCCTCCGCACCCTCGACACCACGGTCGCGCGGCTGCTGCCACGGGAGAGCGCTCCATGACGTTCGATCCGCAGAACCACCTCGAGCGCTCACTGATGCGCGCCGCGAAGGATCCCGCGGCCCGCCCGCAGTTCTATCGCGACCTCGCCGAGTCGGAGCTCTACATCATCCAGCACGACGCGCCGCCCGATCAGGCCGAGGGAACGCAGACGCTCGCCGCGGGGATGTCGCTCCGCATCGCGCCGGTCGAGATCGACGGCAAGGAGTATCTGCCCGTCTTCTCCTCTCTTCCGCGACTGCAGGCGGTGCTGACGAGCGAGGTGGGCTACATCGCGATCAACGCCCTCGAGTTCATGAAGATCACCCGTGGCGCCGAGCTCGCGCTCAACCCCGGCTCCGAGTACGGGAAGATCTTCACCGCGGCGGAGATCGCCGGGATCCTCGACGGGGGCGCCGGCCGCGAGCGCTACGTCACCGAGCGCGAGACTCCGGTGATGATCGGCCAGCCGGCGAAGTACCCGCGCGAGCTGGCCGATGCGCTCAGCCGCTTCTTCGAGCGCCGGAAGGAGGTGTCTCGCGCCTGGATCGCGCACTTCTTCAACCCCCAGCAGGACGAGAAGCCGCACACCATCGTCGGCGTCGAGGCGGAAACCGAGGACTGGGACACCCTCTCGACCGATATCGGGATCGTGGCGACGGGGGTGGAGATCCCCGATCCCCCGCTCGACGTCATCGCGGTGAGCGGGCGCGGGGGACTCGACGACTACTTCCTCGAGCAGTGCGAGCCCTTCTACCAGCGCAAGAAGAAGAAGACCCTCGGTCTGTTCTGATTCAGTAGATGTAGACCTTCGTGCCCACGGGCACGAAGCTGTACATCCACTCGAGGTCGTCGTCGAACAGCCGCACGCAGCCGTGCGTCGTCGCCTTCCCGATGCTGTTGTTCCGCGACGTGCCGTGGAGCAGGTAGCCGCCGCCCATGTCGAGCTGGTAGTTCCCGAGCTCCCCGTCGATCGCCCGGTTGATCGTGCCTAACGGCGGGACGAAGAGCGTCGAGTCGAAGACGATGTGCTCGTCCGTAGGCAGCGGCGCGAACCCGTCGGACAGGAGCAGCCCGGCCATGTTGTCGCGCACGACGAGCTTCCGCCCGTCGGCGAGCTTGATCGCCCCCTTCGCGGGCATGTGGGCGAGCTTCAGCTTGTTCTCGCGCGCGACCTCGGCGTACGCCCAGTCCGGGGGCCGCCACTTCGGCGCCGCGGTCTTGCCGATGATGGTGCGCACCCCCTTCGGCGTCGCGAAGGCCCATTTGTGCCCACCGTACGCGAGCAGCCGCCCCATCCCGACCGCCACCGGCGCGGTGCGCAGCGTGTCGCGTCCCTCGACCACCCACAGCTTCCGCTGGTCGACCGAGACCAGCACCCGCAGACCGCGATCGCGCGCCGCCGCCCGGCGCGCCCGCACCGACGTCAGGCTGTCGGCGCGGGCGCGCCAGGTCGGCAGCGTGTCCGGCGCCGCGTTGGTGACCACCTCGCCGCGGCTCTCCACCTCGATGCGCACGCCATGGGCCTGCTGCGCCAGCGCGGCCGCCGGAATTCCGGCGGCCGCGAGGCACAGGGTCGCGGCGATGCGCGCCCTTCCGATCATCAGAACGAGACGCCGATGATGACCGGGACGAACTTCGTGGCCTCACCCGGCGTCGCGACGCTCATGTAGCGCGACTCGAGGAAGAGGCGCCGGTTCAGGAAGCCGAAGCCGATCCCGCCGCCGACGTTCCACTGTCCCTTCGTCTCCGAGCTTGTGCTGCCCGACGTGCCGTAGTCCGAGAAGCGCGTCACGCCACCACCACCGACGAGATACGGCGAGACCGGCAGGTTGCCCGGGATGCGCAGCGTCGCCTCACCGAGGAACGACCAGGCCGACGCGTCGCTGACGTTGGTCGTGCCCGTGCCGTAGCTCACGTTGTCGCGGCCGCTGAACTTGTCGTACGCCACGTCGGCGCGGACGCCGAGCGGCGAGACCGCCGGGTGCCACCCCACCGAGCCGGTGACGTTCCAGCCCGTCTTGTAGAAATCGTTGAACGTCGACTGCGGCATCGTGGCGCCGGCGCCGACCTGGAAGTAGAGTCCCGCACGCATCATCCGCGCGCGCGCACGGGCGATCGAGTCGGCGCGCGCGATCGAGTCGGCACGCATCTGCGCGATGCGGGCCAGCGAGTCCTGACGCATCCGCTCCGCGTTGGCGATCGAATCCTGACGCATCCGCTCCGCGTTCGCGATCGAATCCTGCCGCATCCGCTCGACGCGGGCGATGGAGTCGGCGCGCTGCGCGGCGGCGAGCGAGTCGGCGTTAGGCTGCGGGGCGACCGCGCCCGCCGATTCAGTCGTCGTCGTCGCACCGGCGTCCTTGCGGACCGGGATGCGGCGCTGCGAGGTCACCGTCGTCCGCGAGCGGACGGTCGAATCGTTCCGCGTGCGGGTCGTATCCTGGGCCGACGCGGTGCCGGCGACGACCAGCAGCGCCGCGGCGACACCAACCGCTACTCGGTTGTAGACTCGGGATTGCATTTCCATCCTCCTGTAGGGGTATTCATGCGCGCCGCTTCACACCTGGGTGGTCACGCGCAAGACGACCGGGTATGGCAGAGTCCGTGCCGATGACCTCGCAATTGTACGAATACAGACCATCGCGGTTAGGCAGCGCTCGAGCGCTTCTCCGGGCGTGTGCGCGCGATCACTTTGCGGCTCACTCTCACCTCGAAAACACATGGCCCGCGACCACTGGGAAACACGGCTGATCCATACCGAGGCCCGCGTCCCCGGCGGCTTTCGTTCTCTCGTTCCCGCGGTCCATCGCGCATCGACGACTCTTTTCGCGCGCGCCGCCGACGCCCGCGAGGACTGGAACCACGAGCGTGCCGGCTACACCTACGGCCTCTACGGAACGCCCACTACGCTCGAGCTCGCCGCACGCGTCGCCGAGCTCGAAGGGGGACGCCACACCTTCCTCACCCCGGGTGGCCAGGGCGCGATCTCCCTCGTCTGGCTGACCTTCGCCAGGGCCGGCGACCATGTGCTCGTCCCCGACAGCGTCTACGGACCCAACCGCGCGCTCGCCACGAAGATCCTCACCCGGCTCGGTGTCAATACGGAGTTCTACCCACCGACCATCGGGGCGGGGATCGAGCGGCTGATCCGCCCCGAGACGACCCTCGTCTGGTGCGAGAGCCCCGGCTCGGTGACGATGGAGGTCCAGGACGTCCCCGCCATCATCGAGGCGGCACATCGCCGCGGCGCCGTCGTCGCCCTCGACAACACCTGGGCGGCCGGCGTCTTCTTCGACGCCTTTGCGCACGGCGTGGACGTCTCGATGCAGGCGCTCACCAAGTACATCGGCGGCCACAGCGACCTCCTCCTCGGCTCCGTGACTGTGCGCGACGACGCGCTGCACGAACGCATCGGCGACACCCTGCAGTTCCTCGGAATGGCGGTCTCGCCCGATGACTGCTCCCTCGCGTTGCGCGGGATGCAGACACTCGGCGTCCGGCTGCGGGCGCTGCAGGACTCCACCCTCGAGGTCGCGCGCTGGCTCGCCGG
>DATAIN010000113.1:0-13251 GCA_036262635.1 Gemmatimonadaceae bacterium
CGTGCCTTCGACATGAAGACCGGCGCGCCCGCGGGCGAGTGGAAGGTGCCCGGCGTCGAATGGCTCAACGACATCGAGGTCGCTGACGACGGCACCATCTACGCGACGCGCACCATCGGCGGATCGGGTCCGACCCCGGACCCGACGACGTTCCAGGTCTGGAAGATCGCGCCGGGCGGGACCCCGACGGTGTTCGTCCAGGGCGCGCCCCTCGCGCTCCCGAACGGCGTCGCCTTCGATCCGCGGGGCAACATCGTCGTCGCCAACACCGGCGACGACGCCGTCCTCACCTTCTCGACGTCCGGCCAGCTCCTGAAGACGGAGCACGCCGCGCAGGCGGGGAGCGACGGCCTCGTGATCATGAAGGACGGCACGAAGTACGTGAGCAGCGTCCGCAACGGCGGCGTCTCGCGCATCCGCCCCGGCAAGCCGGCCGAGCTGATCGCGAAGAACATCCCGAGCGCCGCGTCGATGTGCTGGGACTCGGGCGCGAACCAGCTCGTGATCCCGATGAACCCGAACAACGGGCTGGCGTTCGTAAAACTGCGAGCCGTTAGCCGTTAGCCGTTAGCTAACAGCTAATGGCTAACGGCTAATGGCCCATCGAGGGTTTTTCACATGCTCCCCACCCGCACGTTAGGCACCCAGGGCCTCACGGTCTCCGCCATCGGGCTCGGCCTGATGGGAATGAGCCACGCCTATGGCGCACCCGAGGAGCGCGACGAGCGCGAGTCGATCGCGACCATCCATCGGGCGATCGAGCTCGGGTGCACCTTTCTCGACACGGCGGAGGCGTACGGCCCGTACCGGAACGAGGAGCTGCTGGCGCGTGCTCTCCAACAGCTCGGCGGTAGCGCGCGCGACCGCGTCGTCATCGCGACCAAGTTCGGCTTCCGCTTCGAGAACGGCGCGATCGCCGGCGTCGACAGCCGGCCGGCGCACATCCGCGAGGCCGTCGAGGGCTCGCTGCGCCGACTCGCGACCGATCGGATCGACCTGCTCTACCAGCACCGCGTCGATCCCGCGGTGCCGATCGAGGACGTCGTCGGCGCCATGGCCGACCTCGTGCGCGAGGGGAAGGTGCGCTTCCTCGGCCTCTCCGAGGCGGGGGAGAAGAACATCCGCCACGCCCACGCCGTGCACCCGATCTCGGCGCTGCAGAGCGAGTACTCGCTCTGGGAGCGCAACCTCGAGCCGCGGATCATCCCCCTCCTCCGCGAGCTCGGCATCGGCCTCGTCCCCTTCGCGCCGTTAGGCAGGGGTTTCCTCACCGGGGACGCGAAGCGCGCCGAACAGTATCCGGAAGGCGACTTCCGGCGCGGCGATCCCCGCTACCAGGGGGAGAACTTCGACGCGAACGTCCGCGCCGCGGCTGCGGTGCGCGAGCTCGCGGGCCGCAAGGGCGTCAAGGCGGGACAGATCGCGCTCGCCTGGCTCCTGCACAAGGGAGACGACATCGTGCCGATCCCGGGCACGAAGCGGCGGACGTACCTCGAGGAAAACATCGCGGCGGCCGACGTCCGGCTCACCCCCGCCGAGGCGGCGGCGCTCGACGCGGCGCTCGCCCCGGAGAAGATCGCCGGGCCGCGCTACAACGAGAAGGCAATGTCACAGGTGGACCGTTAGGCCATGGCGACGAAAACGAAGACATCGCGCCCCCGCGTCATCTGCCACATGATGACGTCGCTCGACGGGCGCATCCTCACCGACGGCTGGCCTCTCTCACCCGAGGGGCGGAAGCAGTACGAGGAGGTCCACGAGAGCTACGACGCGCAGGGGTGGCTCTGCGGCCGCGTGACGATGGAGCAGCACTTCGCGCAGGGGGTGCGCTCGAACGCGGCGATCGCCCGCCAGTACCACGGCGCACCGCGCGAGGACTTCGTCGCGCCGGGCGATCACGAGTCCTTCGCCTTCGCGGTGGACACCCACGGCCGGCTCGATTGGGACACCAGCGACATCGACGGCGACCACGTCGTCGCCATCCTCTGCGAGCGAGTCGCCGACGAGTATCTCGCGTCGCTCCGTGCGCGGGGCGTCTCGTATCTGCTCGCCGGCGCCTCCGACGTCGACCTCCCGCTCGCGCTCGACAAGATCGGCGCGCGCTTCGGCGTGCGGACGCTCATGCTCGAGGGTGGCGGGAAGATCAACGGGTCGATGCTCCGCGACGGGCTCGTTGACGAGGTGAGCGTCCTCGTCGCCCCCGTCGTCGACGGCCGCATGGGGACGCCCGCGCTCTTCGACGAGGAGGGTCGCGACGTCACCCCCCGCCGACTCGAGCTGGAGTCGGTGGAGAAGCGCGCCGATGGGGTGCTCTGGCTGCGCTACCGGGTCGAGCGCGACACGCGCTGACCTCGACGGCTCCTCGCGACCGCGCGGCCGCCTGCTCACGACGTGACCGGCGAGTAGTATCAGGGAAGCATGCCGACCACCGACGCTTCCGTCACCATCCGCCCCGCGACGCGCGCCGATGCACCGACCCTCGGTCGCCTCGGCGCGCTTCTCGTCCGCACGCATCACGACTTCGACACGCGGCGCTTCATCGCCGCGGGCCCGGGCACGGAACGCGGCTACGGATCGTGGCTCGCCTCGCAGACCGCGCAGCCGAACATCATCGTGCTCGTCGCCGAGGGTGGCGGCGAGGTGCTCGGCTACGCGTACGCGGGCCTCGAGGACACGGACTACATGGCGCTGCGCGGGCCGGCGGGGGCGCTCTACGACATCATCGTGGACCCCGCGCATCGTGGACGGGGCATCGGCCGGATGCTGCTCGACGCGGTGCTGGCCGCACTGAGGGAGCGCGGCGCGCCGCGCGTCGTGCTCTCCACCGCGCAGCGCAACGAGCCCGCGCAGCGGCTGTTCGAGCATGCGGGCTTCCGGCGGACGATGATCGAGATGACGCGCGAGCTCGATGGAGACGCGCCATGAGGATGCCGGGCCCGCGCGCATGATCAGCCGGCGCGGTTTCCTCGCGACCACGGCCGCGGCACTGGCCGCACGCGCCCTGCCGCGCGCGTCGGTCGTGGACGGAGATGCTCCGTCGCCGCACCCCGTACCCTCGCCCGCGCAGCTCCGCTGGCAGCGCGAGGAGCTCGCGCTCTTCGTCCACTTCGGCGTCAACACTTTCACCGACCGCGAGTGGGGCGACGGCCGCGAGGATCCGCGCATCTTCGACCCGACACGGCTCGACGCGCGGCAGTGGGCGCGCGCCGCGCGCACCGCGGGGTTCCGCGCGATGGTGCTCACGGCGAAGCATCACGACGGCTTCTGTCTCTGGCCGACGCGGACGACGACGCACTCCGTCGCTGGCAGTCCGTGGCGCGCGGGGAAGGGCGACGTCGTTCGCGAGTTCGTGGACGCCTGCGCCGCGGAGGGTATGCGCGCGGGACTCTACTGCTCGCCATGGGATCGCAACCATCCCGCGTACGGCGACTCGCCGCGCTACGACGACGTGTTCACCGCGCAGCTTCGCGAGCTGTTGTCGAGCTACGGGCGGATCCACGAGGTGTGGTTCGACGGCGCGAACGGTGAAGGCCCGACGGGCCGGCGGCAGGTCTACGACTGGGCGCGCTACTGGGCGCTCGTCAGGCGCCTCCAGCCCGACGCCGTGATCTTCTCCGACGCCGGGCCGGACGTGCGCTGGATCGGCAACGAGCGCGGCGTCGCGGGCGCGACGAACTGGTCGACGATGAACCCCGCGGCGGTTCCGTATCCCGGCGCGCCGGGGGACGATGTCATTCGCGCGCTGCAGGAGGGCGACCCGCGCGGCACCGTCTGGCGTCCTGGCGAGACCGACGTCTCCATCCGCCCCGGCTGGTTCCACCATCCCGCGGAGGACGCGCGCGTGAAGAGCGTCGACGAGCTGGTGGAGATCTTCTTCACCTCCGTCGGGCGGAACTCGAAGCTGCTGCTCAACGTGCCGCCGACGCGCGAGGGTGTCTTCCACGACACCGATGTCGAGCGCCTGACGGGGATGCACGAGCGATTGGCCGCGCTCTTCCGCGACGACCTCGCGCGCGGTGCGAAGTCGGCGTGGCGCGCGACTGGGAAGCGCAGCGCAGTTGCGGAGCTCGACCTCGGCCGCACGGTGTCGGTGCGGATCGCGGACCTGCGCGAGGAGATCGCGCACGGCCAGGCGGTAGCGCGCTACTCGCTCGAAGGCTCGGACGGTGGCGCGTGGCGGTTGCTCGCTCGCGGGACGACCATCGGCTACCGCCGGCTCGAGCGCTTCGAGGCGACGCCGGTGCGGCACGTGAGGCTCACCATCGAGGCCGCGGTGCGACCGCCGCGGCCGGTGCGGATCGGACTCTACGCGGGAGCCTGACGGAAGGCGTGCTCGCCCCGATCCGGGTGCGGCTCCCCTGACGCCGCGCCGCGCCCCTCGGCGCGCCTAACGCGCGGCGGCCACCGTCCGCGGGATGGCGGTGTAGACCCGGCTGATGAAGCCGTGAAACTCCTTCATGTAGTTGGCGAGGAAGTCGCGCGTCGCATCGACGGTGACGTCGCCCGAGTCGCTGACGAGCCCCGGGGTGAACTCGATGTACGCCTCGATCGCGTTCATCAGCGGCGAGTTGCAGAAGGCGAGGATGCTGCGCAGGTGCTGCTGCCCCACGGCCGTCCCGATCTTCCCGGGCGACGCGCCGATGATCCCCGACGGCTTCCGCGCGAAGGAGTTCGTTCCCCACGGCCGGCTCGCCCAGTCGATCGCGTTCTTGAGCGCGCCCGGAATCGAGCGGTTGTACTCCGGCGTCACGAAGAGCACCGCGTCCACCGAAGCGATCGCGTCCTTCAGCGCTCGACCGGCGGGCGGGTAGTCCTTGTCGTAGTCGTAGGAGTAGAGCGGGAGGTCGCGGATGGGGATCTCGCGCATCTCGAGCTCGGGCGGCGCCAGGCGCGTGAGGGCGAGCGCGAGCTTGCGATTGATCGACGCCTTCGCGAGGCTGCCGACGAAGTAGCCGGCGGTGAACGTGCTCACGGCGGTCCTCGTGAACGGGGAGTGGTTCTGGAGGACTTCGCCGCGGTGCAAGGAGGGGACCGCGCTCGTTACGGCAGCCGGTTCTCTGGTTGGGCAGCGATCGTGCGCGCGGCCATCGGTGGGAGGCCGTACCCGTAGTCGAAGGTGAACTTCCCGGCGGAGTCGAGCCGGAAGTCCAGCGACGTCCAATGCTCCGCCTGTCCCTCCGGCTTCGCGTTCCGCATCGCCAACATCAGGTCAACCGCGTCGAACGACAGATCCAGATCGCTCCGGACGTTGCCGTGAAAGGAGTTCGAGGTGGACTGCTCGAGGTCGTCCCCGTCGTAGACGTAGAACTCGTAATGGATCTCGATGCGCTCCCACTCCACGTGCACACAGCGCAGCACCTCGCGGACGAACGCCTGCTGCAGCTCGACGAGCGGCACGGTCACTCGTTCGCCTCGTGTCCTTCCTCGTCCCAATGACGCCAGGCGCCGGCCTCCTGCCCATGATCGTACTGCCCTTCGGCTGCCAGTCGTCCGTTGGGATGGTAGTCGCGCCAGGGACCGTGCTCCACTCCGTCCTCGTAGTTCCCCTCGCTCGCGAGGGCTCCGTTCTCGTGATAGGCGCGGAACAGCCCGTGTCTGATCCACCTCGCGCCGTCGGGCGCCATGTAACGCGAGTACCGGTAGCGGATCGCACCCGACTCGTACGGGATCTCGGCGATGTTCAGATCAGGCATGGGTGAGGAAGGTCGAGGTCGCTCCCTCATGGACGGTCCGGAGCGGTAGCGGTCACGGCCCTCACCCTGGCGCCGTTTCCTCGACGCCAAGTGCCGCGAGCACGCGCAGATCTTCCTCCGAGCCGACGTTCCCGAGCACCACCGCCGCGTTGCGCTTCAACCCGCGCAACTTCGCCCGCTTCATCGGCGAGCGGTTGAACGCGGCGCTGAACTCCTCCTGCGATAGCTGCAGCAGGTCGAGTGCGAGCGTGCGCGCATCCTTGTTCGCCAGGAATTCACGCGGCGCGAACGGCGAGCCCTCCGGCAAGGCCCGCGAGAACTTCTCGTTCCACGGACACACCTCCTGGCAGATGTCGCACCCGTAGATCAGCGCGCCGATCTTCTCGCGCAGCTCCTCCGGGATCGCTCCCTTCAGCTCGATCGTGAGATACGAGATGCATCGCGTGGCGTCGAGTGTCCGTGGCGCGACGATCGCGCCCGTCGGACACGCGTCGATGCAGCGCGTGCAGCTTCCGCAGTGCTCGCTCTCGAAGGGCGCATCCGGCGGCAGCGCGAGCTCGACGAGCAGCGCGCCGAGGAAAAAGAAGCTGCCTAACGACGGGTTGAGCAGGTTGGTGTTCTTCCCGAACCAGCCGAGCCCCGCGCGCCGCGCGAGGTCGCGCTCGAGGATCGGACCGGTGTCGACGTTGGACTTCCCGCGGATCGGCGCGCCGGTCTCCGCCTCCAGCCAGCGGTGCAGCGCGTCGAGCTTCGCCACCATCACGTCGTGGTAGTCGTCGCCCCGCGCGTAGCGTGCGACCGGCCCGCTCGGCTCGCGTCCCCCGTAGCTCATCGCGACGACGATCGCGGAGGTCGCGCCCGCGTAGGGAAGACGCGTGTCGCGCCGTTTCTCCGCCCAGCGCGGGAGGTAGCTCATCTCTCCCGCGTACCCGCGCGCGACCCACTCGTCGAACGCGCCCGCGCTCTCCACTTCACCCAGCGTCGCGATACCCGTCAGGTCGAAGCCGAGGCCGTACGCCTGCGCCTTCGCTCGCTGCGCCAGAGCGGCCGGCCCCACTGGTGGCGCCGGCGGTGCGTCGATTGCTTTCACCGCTTGTCGCGCGCCCAGCGCGCGTAGCGCACGACGTCGTCCGCGGGCGGCACGGTATCGTGGTCACCATAGGCGGTGTGCATTCGCCAGCGCAGGTAGGTCGCGTCGGGGAGGGGAAGGAAGGGCGGCTTCGCCCACCAGCGCCGCGACCGGAAGCGCCAGGCCACGCCGAGCAGGTCGGCCGCGACGCGCGGGTGGCGCACGGCGCGGAGCGTCAGCGCGAGCACGAGACGGGCCCAGGAACGGCGAAGCGAAGCCATACCGAAACTTGGACGGATTCACATGCTCTATCAATTGCTCTCCCTCGTCGGTGCCGCGCTCATCCTCCTCGGCTTCGCGGGCCTGCAGCTCGGCCGCCTGCGGCGCGAGGGAGCCGTCTTCAGCCTGATGAACTTCGTCGGCTCGTCGCTGCTCACCGTGGTCGCGATACAGGATCGCCGCCTCGGGTTCATCATCCTCGAGGCGGCGTGGGCACTGCTGTCGCTGATTCCGCTGGTTCGCCCGCCGCGGCGGGAGGCGAGCGACCGCTAGAGCTTCGTCGTCACCAGGATCGCGCCGGCGACGTTGTCCGTGCCGAAGCGGGCCTGCGCTTCGGGACCGGAGAGGAAGCGGATCGTCGCGATGCGCGCCGCGTCGATTCCCATGAGCGCGCTGACGTCGCCGTAGCGCACGCCGTCGAGGTAGACCACCGGCGTCGTCGGGCGCCGGTCGGTGATCGACGTCGGGCCGCGCGAGGTGAGGAATTGCGGACGCAGCCGCTTCACCACGTCGTAGGCGTTGGTGACGCTGATCTTCGCGATCTCGTCGGCGGTGATGAGGTTGTGATCGCGCGGTGCCTGCCCCGGCTGCGTCGTGCGCTTCGCGGGCGTGCAGGCGGCGAGACCGAGCGCGACGACGATCAGCGCGCCTCTCAGCGAGCGGGTATTCATCGGCGTCAGCGCTTCGACACGATGAGGATCGCGCCCCCGTCGTGGCCGAGCCCGAAGCGCATCCCCGCTTCGATCGGCGGGAGATACTGGATCGTCGCGATGCCGATCGCGGGGATCGAGCTCAACGACTGCGCGATGCCGTAGCGGATGCCGTCGAGGTAGACGATCGGCGTGGGCGGATTGGGATCCTGGATCGAGATCGCGCCGCGCGTCGTGAGGAACGCGGGACGCAGCCGCTCCACGGCCTCGAACGCCGTGGTCGCGTTCGAGCGAAGGATTTCGTCCGACGTGATCAGGTTGCGATCACGCGGGGGCGAGCGGTGGCTCGAGCTGGAACAGCCGAGGGTCGCCAGCGCCAGGACGAGCGCTGCGCGCGCGAATATCGGGGAATGCATGGACACTCCTGTTCCGGACGAGGCGAAGATACCGCCCGGCGCGGGAGTCGGGGAGAGTCGCTAGAGGAAGGACTCCCCGTCGAGCCCGCGAGGGACGCCGAGCCCCAGCGCCCGCAGGGCGCTCGGCATCACGTCCACCGTCCGCCGGGGCCGGCGGGCGACCGGATGGTTCGTGACGAGGGGCACCAGCATGTGCTCGCGGTGCAGCGCGCCGTGCGAGGAGAGGTGCGGGATCGGCTCCCACCGCGCGCGGAAATCCCATTCGCGCGCCGCCGAGAGCACGATCTCCCCGCCGCGCGCCGAGCCGGCGAGATGCGCGATCTGCACCACCGAGTCGGGGTAGTCGGTCGCGATGGTCGCGTCGTACGCTTCGTTCGCGCTCACGTCGCGCAGCTCCCCCGCGCCGAGCGGGTCACCGGTGCGCGGCAGGTACGAGTATCGCCGAGCGCCGTCGGCCGAGAGCTGGTATTCGACGACGCCCTCGCCTCGACCGCGCGCCGCCACGGTGCAGCGCGTCGGCGACTCGGGAAGGAGCGCGACGTCCACCGAGGGACGCTCGAGCAGGGCGTCGACGAGGGGGCGCCAGCGCGCGGCGAGCGCCGGCCACCACGGGCGCTCCGCCGCGGCGAGGTCGAGGTAGAGGTGCGCCATCGCGTTGCCGCTCACCATCACCGCCACGTCGGCGCGGCGGCGGTAGATCCATGGATGGGCGAGGGTCCGATGTCCGAAGGACTCGACGAGCCCCGCGAGGTCCTCGTGCGCGCGCACCGGCGAGTGCCCGTGATCGCTGACGATCCAGAGATGCGTGTCCTGCCAGCCGCCGGCGCGCTCCGCGTCGTGCCGGAGCTCGGCGACGAGATCGTCCACGATGCGCATCGCGGCGCGCACCGTGCCCTGATCGTGTCCCCCGGCGTGCGACGTCTTGTCGATGCCGGTGAGCGCGGCGAAGGTGACCCGCGGGCGCTCGTCGCGCACGCGTCGCGCGACCTCGGCGGCGACGTTGCGATCGATGTCGAGCCAGCCGCGCACGTTCCCGCTGAAGTGCGTCATCGCGGCGCGCAGCGCGAAGCGCAGCCCCTGGCCGATCCGGCTGCCGCGATCGAGTCCCCGCGTGATGACGCTCAGCGCGCCGATCGCGGGCGGGGCGAGCTCGAAGAGCGTCGGCGCGTCGCGGTCGAGGTCCCGGTCGACGTGGCGCATCTCGTGGCCGACGTAGCTCCGCGTGTAGTGCGGCGCCGACGCCTGTGCGCGGCTGCGGTCGAACCAGCGCAGGGCGGGAAGGCCGATCGGTCCCGGATATCGCCCGAGGAGAAAGGGCGTGTACGCCGGGCCGGTGACGGAAGGGAAGGCCGAGGTGACGACGTGCGCACCACCTTCGGCGCGGAGTCGCGCCATCGCCGGCAGCGCGCCCTCGTTCATCGCCGCGGTGAGCGCGTCAGGCCGCGCTCCATCGGCGACGAGAATGATCACGGACACACGACGAATCTAGCGCCGGGTCTGGCCTGGGACACTGCGATGGGGAATGTGGGATGCTGCCGCCGCGAGTGGCGCGCGGGACCGTGGTTCGCGTAGGTTGCACCCCTACCAGCCGAACAGCACATCATGCCGCCACGAAAGAAGACCAGCGCGAAGCGCGCCGTGATCGCCAAGGCGAAGCGCGCCGGGACCCCGCGGACCGCGACGGGAAAGAAGATGAACGCCGAGCTCCTCCAGGCGGCGCAGGAGGAATCGCACCAGGGGTTCCGCGAGCGCATGGAGGAAGGGCACCTCGCCGCGGGACGCACACCGCCATCGCACATCCAGGAGAAGCGAGTCTCCGGCGCGCGGGAGGTCATCGTCGACGACGCGATCCGCGACTGGAGGCCGCTCGTCACCGAGGACGAGAAGCTGCTCGCGAGCCCGAGCGCGCGCGCCGGGGTGGCGGACGACTTCACGCGCACCGACCCATGGCGCGTCATGCGCATCACGAGCGAGTTCGTGGAAGGGATCGACTCGCTGACGACCGTGGAGCGCGGAGTGTCGGTGTTCGGGTCGGCCCGCACGCACCCCGACGATCCGCAGTACCAGCAGGCGACCGAGGTCTCGAGGCTGCTCGCGCAGGCCGGCTTCTCGATCATCACCGGCGCCGGCCCGGGAATCATGGAAGCGGCGAACATGGGCGCGAAGCTCGGGGGCGGGAAGTCGATCGGGTGCAACATCGAGCTCCCCTTCGAGCAGGGCGCCAACCCCTACGTCGACACGCTCGTGAACTTCCGCTACTTCTTCGTGCGGAAGACGATGTTCATCAAGTACTCGGTGGCGTTCATCATCTTCCCCGGCGGCTTCGGCACGCTCGACGAGATGTTCGAGGCGCTGACGCTCATCCAGACGGGGAAGATCTACCAGTTCCCGGTGATCCTGTTCGGCCGCCACTACTGGGCGGGGCTCGTCCGCTGGCTGCAGACGCGCGTCCTCGGCGAGCGGAAGATCTCCCCGGGCGATCTGGACCTGATGTTGCTGACCGACGATCCCGCCGAGGCGGCGCAGGCGGTGATCACCGCGTACCAGGCACAGTCGAAGACCGCGGAAGCGCGGACGGAGTCGGCGTGATGGCGAAGAAGAAGAGCGGCGGCGAGGAGCCGCGCGAGCGCGGCGGCTTCAAGGCGAGTCGTCACGGCGAAGGGAAGCGCGCCTCCGCGGCCGGCAACAAGTCGGAGCAGAAGAGGCTCGCGGAGGCGCGCGAGCGCGCGCTGCGCGGGCAGGAAGCGAAGGAGCGCGGCGAAGCCGTGCACACCACGCACGAGAAGAGCCGCTTCCTCAAGGGACAGCGCATCGATCCGCGGCGCATCGACGGCAAGGAGACGGTCGCCGAGCTGATCGACGGGACCTTCCTCGCCTACAACGCGGCGCGCCTCCGCGAGGCGGCGCAGCTCTTCACGATGAAGATGCTGCAGCCCGACGTCACCATCGGGCTCACCCTCACCGGCGCGCTCACCCCCGCGGGCCTCGGGATGGCCGCGCTCATCCCGCTCATCGAGGCGGGGTTCGTCGACTGGATCATCTCGACCGGCGCGAACCTCTACCACGACACGCATTTCGGGCTCGGCCTGGCGATGCACCGCGGCAACGCGCAGGAGAGTGACACCGTGCTGCGCGAGGAGGGCGTCGTCCGCATCTACGACATCTTCTTCGACTACGACGTCCTCCTCTCGACCGACGCCTTCTTCCGCCAGATCATCCGCGCCCCGGAGTTCCAGCGGACGATGTCGAGCGCCGAGTTCCACAACCTCTGCGGCAAGTACGTTCGCGAGCGTGAGAAGGCGTTAGGCATCGGGACGAAGTCGCTGCTCAGCGCGGCCTACACGGCCGGCGTGCCGATCTACACCTCGTCGCCGGGCGACTCGTCGATCGGGATGAACGTCGCGGCACTGGCGCTCGAGGGAGGGAAGTGTCTCATCGACCCGAACCGCGACGTGAACGAGACGGCGTCGATCGTCCTCGCGGCGAAGCGGAACGGCGGCAAGAGCGGGGTGATGATCCTCGGGGGCGGGAGCCCGAAGAACTTCATGCTCCAGACGGAGCCGCAGATCCAGGAGGTGCTCGGCATCGACGAGCGAGGGCACGACTACTTCCTCCAGGTCACCGACGCGCGCCCCGACACCGGCGGCCTCTCCGGCGCGACGCCGGCGGAGGCGGTGAGCTGGGGAAAGATCGATCCCGACCGCCTGCCCGACGCGGTGGTCTGCTATCTCGACTCGACCGTCGCGCTCCCCCTCCTGACGAGCTACGCCCTCGCGCGCACCGCGCGTCGTCCGCTGAAGCGCCTCTTCGACCGGCGCGAGCGGAACATGCAGCTGCTGCTCGACGAGTTCGAGCGCGCGAGCGAAGCCCCCGCCGAGCCCGCGGACACGGACTCGAAGCTGCCGATGCACCGGTAGGATGGCGCGACGCGCTCGGCAACGACGCACGCGGATCGGCGCGGATCCTTCTTCATTCGGCTCGGCAATGTTCACAGGAGCCATGGAGAGCAGGGAGGGGTTGTCGGGAGTTGTTGCTCATCCCAACCCCTCCATGCCCTCCATGGCTCCTGTTACAACACGCTGAAGCCCTGAATGATTTGGGGGCACGGCGAGTGAGATGGTCTCGCCCGCCGCGCCCCCGACCATGATCAGCGGCCGTATCCGCGTCGATCCGCGTCCATCCGCGGAAATCCGCGTGCGTAGTTCCCGGCTGCCTAACGCCCGCCCTTCCGCACCTTCCCCGTCTTCCGCGTCCAGATCACGATCGCGCCGCAGCTGCCGCCGCTCTTGACGCGGTACTCGAACGGGGTCTCGATCCCGCGGTAGACTGCCATCCCCGCGATCTCGTCGGTGCGGACGAAGTTGTCGAGGTCGTACATCTCGCCCGGCCAGGCGACACCGTCGATGACGTACTGCGGAATGCACTCCCCGCCCAGACCGCGGAGCGTGATCGTGCGGCCGCCACCCGCCGCGGAGCTGAAGCCGACGTGCACGCCCGGAACGGCGTAGAGGAGGTCGGACGGATCGAAGGGCTGGCGCGCATCGATCCGCTCGCGGTCGATGAAGTAGCCGAGCCCGCGGCTCTGTGCCTTCCGGAAATCGAGCGTCGCGCGGTCGAAGACGACCTTTCCCACGACTTCCACGGTGTGCAGCACCACCGTCGCGGAATCGAAGTGCACGTCGAGGGCGGTCGCTCGCTCGGGGAAGAGCAGCACCGGCTGCGCGAGGGGGACGAACCCGATTGCGCGCGCGACCACCGATTGCGTTCCCGCCGGGAGCTCGGCGAGGGCGTAGTGTCCCTCGGCGTCCGTCACCGCTTCGATGTCGCTGTTGCGCAGGCCGACGCGCGCTCCCGCGATCGGCTCGCCCGCGGGCGAGCGCACCACGCCGTTGAGCCGGGCGCTGCCGCGGCCGTGCTGTCCTCCCGAATCACCGCGGATCGCGATGGTGTCACCGGCGTCGAGCGCGAGCGACTGGGCGATGACAGCGGCGGGTGCCAGGTCGATCCGAACCGTTCCGGTGGACGCGCGCCCGGCGGATGCCCAGAGATCGACCGACGCGTCCCCCGGCAGATCGCAGAGCACGAACTGTCCGCTCGCGTCGGTCGCCGCCCGCGCCGTCGGCGTCGAGCGGACGAGTCCCTTG
>DATAIN010000114.1:0-3683 GCA_036262635.1 Gemmatimonadaceae bacterium
GGGATGGTGGGTGAGATGTCGTGACCCTCGAGATATGTTAGTGCGGCGAACTCCGGGAGAGGAGCAGGACGTGGCGACCGACGGCGCTCGGGTGGACACACGCATCGCGATCATCGGCAGCGGCTTCGGCGGGCTCGGAGCGGCGATCCGGCTGCGGCTGCGCGGGACGAGCGACTTCGTGGTGCTCGAGCGCGCCGACGACGTCGGCGGGACGTGGCGCGACAACAGCTATCCGGGGTGCGCGTGCGACGTCGAGTCGCATCTCTACTCGTTCTCCTTCGCGCTCAATCCCGAGTGGTCGCGGAGCTACTCGTCGCAGCCGGAGATCTGGCGCTACCTGCGCGGCTGCGCGGAGCGCTACGGGGTGATGCCGCACGTCCGCTTCGGTTGCGACGTGCGCGCGCTCGCGTGGGAGGAGGGGGCGCAGCGCTGGCGCATCGAGAGCTCGCTCGGCACGCTCACCGCGTCCGTCGTCATCGTGGCGACGGGACCGCTGAGCGATCCGATAATCCCCCTGCTGCCGGGAATCGAGCGCTTCACAGGGCGCACGTGGCACTCCGCGCAGTGGGACCACACCTTCGAGCTGAAGGGGAAGCGCGTCGCCGTCATCGGGACGGGCGCGTCGGCCGTACAGTTCGTCCCCGAGATCGCGCACGAGGTCGCGCGGCTCGACCTCTACCAGCGCACCGCGCCGTGGATCCTGCCGCGACCCGACCGCGATCTCACCGAGCGTGAGCGGCGCCGCTTCCGCCGCTATCCGATTCTCCAGCGGCTGCACCGGGCCCGCATCTACGCGCAGCGCGAGCTGTTCGTGCTCCCCTTCCGCCGCCCGCGGCTCATGGAGCGCGCGCAGAAGATCGCGCTGCATCACCTGAAGAAATCGATCAGCGATCCCGAGCTGCGCGCGAAGCTCGTCCCGCGCTACACGATGGGGTGCAAGCGCATCCTCCTCACCAACGACTATCTCCCCGCGCTCACCCGGCCGAACGTCGAGGTGATCACGACGGGAATCGCCGAGGTGCGCGAGCGGTCGGTCGTCGACAGCGCGGGGGTCGAGCGGCCAGCGGACGCGATCATCTACGCGACCGGGTTCCGGCCGACCGATCCGCCGCTCGCGTCGACGACGGCGGGGCGCGAGGGGAAGACGTTGCGCGAGGTGTGGGAGGGGAGCCCGAAGGCGTACCTGGGCACGACCGTCAGCGGATTCCCGAACCTCTTCATGCTGCTCGGGCCTAACACCGGACTGGGACACAGCTCGGTGGTGTACATGATCGAGGCGCAGCTCGAGCACGTGATGAAGGTGCTGCGGCACATGGAGCGCGCGCGGCTCTCGTCGATCGAGCCGCGAGCCGAGGCGCAGCAGGCGTTCGTGCGCGAAGTGGACGCGCGGATGCAGGGAACCGTGTGGACCGCGGGCGGGTGCCGGAGCTGGTACCTCGACGGCACGGGGCGCAACTCGACGCTCTGGCCGGACTTCACCTGGCGCTTCCGGCGTCGCGTGTCGCGACTGTGCCTCGCCGATTACCTCACCCGATCCGCGGGGGCGGCGCGATGAGCGCGAACGGCGCCTCGATTGGCGAGCGCCTGCAGCGAGGCATCGTGCGCGCGCTCGCCCGGCTGCCAGGTCGCGCGCAGGTCGCGCTCTCGGGGGAGCGGCGGGTGGTCGTGGACGGACAGACGCTCGACCCGCAGTTCCAGCTCGTGCGGGCACTGCGCCGGCGGCGAGGGCTCATCGGGCTGACGAAGCCGGACCTCGACTTCGCGCGCGCGCGCCGGCAGTTCACGCGCGAAGCGACGGTGTTCGCGGGGCCGGCGACGCGCGTGCGCGCGACGCGCGACCTCGAGATTCCGGGTCCTGGAGGATCGCTGCGCGCGCGCCACTACCTGCCGCCGGCGGACGGACCGCAGCCGCTGCTCGTCTACCTGCACGGCGGAGGCTTCGTCTTCGGCGACCTCGACACGCACGACGAGCCCTGCCGGGTGCTCTGCGCCTTCGCGCGGATGCATGTGCTGAGCGTGGACTACCGCCTCGCGCCGGAGCATCCCTTTCCCGCCGCGCTCGACGACACCCTGGCCGCGCTGCGCTGGGCGCGCGAGCACGCTGCCGCGTTGGGCGCCGACCCCGCGCGCGTGACGATCGGCGGCGACAGCGCGGGCGCGAACCTCGCGACGGTCGCGGCGCGCCTGGCGGCGCGAGATGGCGCAGCGCCGCTCGCGCAGCTCCTCATCTATCCGCCGACGGATGCGATCACCCCGCGCCCCTCGCAGGAGCTGTTCGGGGAAGGCTACATCCTCACGAATGCCGATCGGGAGATGTTCACGCGCTACTACATCGCGCACGGCAGCGGGACGCCGGGGGACGACCGCATCTCTCCCCTTCGCGCGCGCGACCTGCGTGGGCAGCCGCCGGCGCTGGTGGTGACGGCGGGGTTCGACCTGCTGCGGGACGAGGGCGAGGCGTACTCCCATGCGCTCGCCGCCGCCGGCAACGTCGCCCGGCTGCGCCGCGTCGACTCGCTCGGGCACGGCTTCGTCAACCTCGGCGGCGTCTGTCCCGCGGCACGGCGGGCGACCATCGCGATCGCCCGCGAGTGGCGCGCGCTGGTGGACGACGTCTCACGTCAGGCAGGAGCGTGGGCATGAGCCGATCGGTGCGCGGGCAGGTCGTCCTCATCACGGGGCCGGCGCGAGGCATCGGCGAGGCGACCGCGCGGCAGCTCGCCGCGCGCGGGGCGAAGCTCTCGCTCGTCGGGCTCGAGGCCGAGCGGCTCGCCGCGCTGTCGCGCGAGCTCGGGCCAGAGCATGTGTGGTTCGAGGCGGACGTCACCGACCAGGGCGCGCTCGACCGCGCGGTCGCCGGCACGGTGAGTGCCCTCGGCGGCGTCGACGTCGTCGTCGCGAACGCGGGCGTCGCGAGCAACTGCACCGTCGCCGCGGGACCGGTGGAGGCGCTCGTGCGGACGATCGACGTCAACCTGAGCGGCGTCGTGCGCACGGTGAGCGCGACGCTCCCGCACGTCACCGCGCGGCGCGGCTACTATCTGCTCGTCTCCTCCGCCGCGGCGATCGCCGCGCTCCCGGGGATCTCGACCTACGCGGCGTCGAAGGCGGGAGTGGAGTACTTCGGGAACGCACTGCGGCTGGAGGTGGCGCACAAGGGCGTCGCGGTCGGCGTCGCGCATCCGAGCTGGATCGACACCGACCTGGTGCGCGACCAGCAGCGCGACCTCGGAACCTTCGACGAGATGCTGAAGAGCCTCCCCGGCCCCTTCGGCAGGATCACGACGGTGGAGGAATGCGCGGCGGCGTTCGTCGCAGGGATCGAGCGACGCAAGCGGAAGATCTTCGTCCCGAAATCGCTCGCTCCCCTGGCCGCGATCCGGCAGCTCTTCATGAGTCCTCTCTCCGAGTGGGTGATGCGCGGCCCCTCGGCGCGGATGATCCCGCGGACGGAAGCCGAGCTCGCGACGATCGATCGCGCGTTCGGGAAGACGAGCATGGGGCTGGGAGCGAAGAGCACTGGCCGTTAGCCATTAGCCGTTAGCTGGAAGGAACTGCGCCGACTGCAGTCAACGCAGTCTCTCGACGCTAACGGCTAATGGCTAATGGCTAACGGCTAACGACCCAGCGCTCGCGAGAACTCCAGCCGCAGCTCTCCTCCCGCCGCCGTCCCCCGCCACAGC
>DATAIN010000115.1:0-11521 GCA_036262635.1 Gemmatimonadaceae bacterium
GCTCGGCGCCGAGAACTCGGAGCTGACCATCGCCCCGGGCGCCACGCGGACGCTGCGCTGGGTGCCGAAGGCGACGGGGGTGTACCCGTTCTACTGCACGGACTTCTGCTCGGCGCTGCACCAGGAGATGTCGGGCTACATCCGCGTCTCACCCGCCGGGTCGACCGTCGCGCTCAGGGCCAACACGAGCCCGAAGGCCGCGGCGCAGGTCCGGAAGCTCAAGGACGTCGCTGAAGCGAAGGAAAAGGAGGGCGGCCGCTGACGCGCCGTCCATTCGCGAACCTCACTCCAACGGGGGCGAGGGAAGGAGCGGTCGCAGGACCTTCCCTCGTCCCACTTCCGCGGCACCGCCGGTGGCGAAGCCGCATGCAGAGCAAACCGTGTCGAAAACGTCGCGCATCCTGACCATCGCCGCCTCACTGCTGCTTCTCGCGGTCTTCGTCTTTCCGCTCTGGAGCGTGCATCTCACCGCGCCCCAGTACCCGGAGGGGATCGGGATGACGATCCACGTCAACACGGTGAAGGGCCTCACCGAGTTCGACCTCCCGAAGATCAACAACCTCAATCACTACATCGGGATGAAGGCAATCGAGCCCGACGCGATCCCGGAGCTGCGCATCATGCCGTGGATCGTTGCCGCACTCGTCGCCGGCGGGCTGCTCGTCGCCGCAATCGGGCGGCGGCTGCCCCTCTACGCCTGGTTCGGCGCGTTCACCGCGTTAGGCGTCGCCGGGCTGATCGACTTCTGGAAGTGGGAGTACGAGTACGGGCACGACCTCAGCCCCGACGCGATCATCCAGATCCCGGGGATGAACTACCAGCCGCCGCTCATCGGCTCGAAGGCGCTGCTCAACTTCACCGCCTCGTCGTGGCCCGCGCTCGGCGGATGGCTCGCCGGGACCGCCTTCGCGCTCGCCGCGGCGGCGGTGGTGCTGAGCTTCCGGGCCGCGCGTCGGCGGGCGAGCGCACCATCGCGTCCAATCGCCGAGGCGCCGGCCGTGCACGCCGCGGTCGCCGCGAGCGCCTGACCGTGAGCTTTCCCGGAGCGATGCGCCGCGCCGCGCTGCTCGCGCTTCTCCTGCTCGGCGCCTGTGTGCGCGGCGGGCCGAAGGCGATCGACTACGCCGACGCCAGCTGCGACTACTGTCGCATGGTCATCAGCGATCCGCGCTACGGCGCGGAGCTGGTGACGACGACGGGCAAGGTCCACGAGTTCGACTCCATCGAATGCCTGGCGTCGTACTACGCCCAGGCTCGCGAGGCCACGGTACGCTCGGTGTGGGTGTCGGACTTCGCGCGGCCGGGGACGCTCATCTCCGCTGCCACCGCGACCTTCGTGCGGGCGTCGGGACCGGCGAGCCCGATGGGGAAGGGGCTCACCGCCTTCGCGCCGGGCACCGACAGCGCGACCATCGAACGCGCGTCCGGCGGCACGCCGACGCTGCGCTGGGACGACGTGCTCGCCCTCGTGAAGCGGGAGGCGACCGTTGCCACGCACGACGCGTCGCCGGCGCCGAGCGCGCCGGCCGCCTCACGGTCGCAGGTGGTGGACGTCACGCCCGACGGCCCGGTGCGCACGCTCGGGCGTGCCCTCGAGCTGGCCCGTCCCGGCGCGCGCATCGTGGTGCACCCGGGGACGTATCGCGAGCCGACGATCGTCGTGGGCAAGCCGGTCGAGATCGTCGGCGAGGGGCTCCCGGTGCTCGACGGCGAGGGACAGCGGCAGATCATGACCGTCACCGCGCCGAACGTGACCGTGCGCGGGCTGCACTTCCGGAACGTCGGCACGAGCTTCGTCGAGGACCGCGCGGCGATCAAGGTCGTCGAGACCACCGACTGCGTGATCGAGGGGAACCGGGTCGACGATGCGTTCTTCGGCATCTACCTCGCGCGCGTGTCGCGCTGCCGGATCGCCGGCAACACGCTGCACGCGAGCACGACCACCGAGGCGGCGTCGGGGAACGGGATCCACCTCTGGACGGCGGACAGCGTGACGATCGCCGACAACCAGGTCGTCGGGCATCGCGACGGGATCTACTTCGAGTTCGTGCACGACAGCGACGTGCACGGCAACGTCAGCGAGGGGAACCTCCGCTACGGGCTTCACTTCATGTACTCGAACGGCTGCCGCTACCAGGGGAACACCTTCCGTCACAACGGTTCCGGCGTGGCCGTGATGTACACGAAGGGCGTCGAGATGCTCGGCAACCGCTTCGAGCAGAACTGGGGAAGCGCGGCGTACGGGCTGCTCCTCAAGGAGATCAGCGACGTGCGCGTCGAGCGGAACCGGTTCTCCCGCAACACCACTGGTCTCTTCGCCGACGGCACCACCCGGCTCACCGCGCGCGGGAACGAGTTCGCCGACAACGGCTGGGCGCTGCGCATCGAGGCGAACGCACAGGACGGCGTCGTCACCGGGAACGACTTCATCGGGAACACCTTCGACGTCGCGACGAATGCGCTGCAGACGGGCACGACGTTCGACGGCAACTACTTCGAGGCGTACGGGGGGTACGATCTCGACCGCGACGGCGTCGGCGACGTCCCGCACCGGCCGGTGCGGCTCTTCTCCGTCGTCGTCGAGCGCAACGAGCCGGCGATGATCCTCCTCCGCAGCTTCTTCGCCGGGCTGCTCGACGCATCCGAGCGCCTGGTCCCCGCGCTCACCCCGGAGACGCTCGTCGACGCGCATCCGGCGATGCGACGGAGGGCGGCACCATGATCGAGATCGCCGGACTCCTCAAGCGCTTCGGCCGGCTCTCCGTGCTCCAGGGGGTGGACCTGCGGATTGCCCGCGGGCGCATCACCGCCATCGTCGGGCCTAACGGCGCGGGGAAGACGACGCTCATCAAGAGCATCCTCGGCCTCTCCCGCCCCGACGGCGGGCGCATCGTCTTCGACGGCATTCAGCTCAACGGGAGCGTCGACCACCGCGCGCGCATCGGCTACATGCCGCAGATCGCGCGCTTCCCGGAGAATCTCTCCGGCGCCGAACTGCTCGCGCTGCTCAAGGACCTGCGGAAGGGGACCGGCATCGCCACGCCCGCGCTCGACGAGGAGCTCATCGAGCGCTTCGGGCTCGGCCCACAGCTTGACCGCCCGTTGCGCACGCTCTCCGGCGGCACGCGACAGAAGGTGAACGCGGTGATGGCCTTCCTCTTCCGCCCCGACCTCCTGATCCTCGACGAGCCGACGGCGGGGCTCGACCCGGTGGCGAGCAGCGTGCTGAAGGACAAGATCCACGCCGAGCGCCGCGCCGGCCTCACGGTGGTCCTCACCTCGCACCTGATGGGCGAGGTCGACGAGCTCGCCGACGACCTCGCCTTCCTCCTCGAGGGACGCGTGCGGTTCGCGGGAGAGCTCGAGGACCTCAAGCGCTCCACTCGCCAGGGAACCCTCGAGCGCGCGATCGCGAAGCTCATGACGCAGGAGGCTGCATGACGAGCATTCGCGGCGGGGTCGTCGCGCGCGTCGTGCGCTACGAGCTGCGCGACGTCGCGAAGAGCCGCTGGCTGATCGGCTACTCGCTCTTCTTCCTCGCCGCGACCGAGGCGCTGCTCCGCTTCGGCGGCGGAGGAACCAAGGCGATGCTCAGCCTGATGAACGTCGTGCTCCTGCTCGTCCCGCTGGTGAGCATCGTCTTCGGGACGATGTATCTCTACAACGCGCGCGAGTTCACCGAGCTGCTCCTCGCGCAGCCGGTGAAGCGTGACGAGCTCTATGCGGGACTCTATCTCGGTCTGGCGCTCCCGCTCGCCCTCGGCTTCCTCGGCGGGCTCGTCATCCCGTTCGCGTTTCACGGCGTGGACGATCCGGCGCAGTGGCGACTGCTCGCCGCGCTCGTGCTCACGGGGGTCGCGCTCACCGGCGTCTTCGTCGCGCTCGCCTTCGCGATCGCGCTGCGGTCGGAGGACCGCGCCCGCGGACTCGGTGCCGCGGTCGGCGTCTGGCTGCTCTTCTCCCTGCTCTACGACGGCCTGGTGCTGCTCGGCGTCATGCTGCTCGGCGACTATCCGCTCGAGCGGCCGCTGATCGGCGCGATGCTCCTCAACCCGATCGACCTCGCGCGCGTCGTCCTCATCATGCAGTTCGACGTGTCGGCGCTGATGGGATACACCGGCGCGGTCTTCGAGAAGTTCTTCGGCAACGGCGGAATGGCCGTCGCCATCGCGGCGCTCGCTGCCTGGGTGGCGGCGCCTGTCCTGCTCGGCGCGCGCGCCTTCCGGAAGCGCGACTTCTGACGCGAGCCCGCCGGCTGTAGTTTCTCCCCTGATCGTCCCCTACTCACGCATACGACGAGGCTCCACGCGCATGAAGATTCATCGACTGCTCCTCACCGCCGGCATCTGTGCCACCGCCGCTCTCGCTGCCTGCGCCGGCGGCGAGAAGAAGGGTGACGACGATCACGAGGGCCAGGAAGCCGCGGAATCAGGCACCGCGACGAGCACGACCGACGCCGCTGCCGCGAGCTTCTCCGCCACCCAGCTCACCCCGGAGTCGGGGCGCAAGGTCGTGACGGTCCAGCTGGAGACGGACGCGCAGGGGAACAACAAGTTCACCCCGAACAACTTCGAGGTGCATCAGGGGGACGTCATCCGCTACACGCTGGTGAGCGGCGTGCACAACGTGCACTTCCTCCCCGACTCCAACCCCAATGCGAAGGGGCTTCCCGCGTCGCCGAGCGACATGCTGCAGCTCCCCAATCAGACGATCGATCTGAAGGTGACCTGGGGCCCGGGGCACTACTACTTCCAGTGCGACCCGCACGCGCTGCTCGGCATGATGGCGCACGTCGAGGTCGAGGACTAGCGGCGTCTCACGCGCCAGGGTGGGAGCGACCCCTCACCTCCGGCCGCGGTCCCGTTAGCTTTCGGCTGCTCGCCGGACCCGCCCGAACAGCGGCGGTCCGGCGATCCGTTCGACAGGACCGTACCCACCGACCAACGGCACATCCCCCAATGTCGTTCTCGTACAGGACCATTCTCGCCGCCGCGGTTCTCGCGCCGGCCGCGGCGCTCGCGCAGAGCGGCCGGATCACCGGCACCGTCACGGACGCCGCGAGCAGCACCGCGCTCCCGGGCGCCCAGGTCACCGTCGTCGGCACCGTCCGCGGCGCGCTCGCCGACGCGCAGGGCCACTACACCATCGACGACGTCCCCGCCGGGACGTACGAGGTTCGCGCGCAGCGTGGCGGCCGGATCGCACGGAGCAGCAGCGGCATCGTGGTCGGCGCGGGGCAGGAGACGCGCGTCGACTTCGTGCTCGAGCGCGCCCCACTCGAGCTGGCGGGGGTCGTCGTCTCGGCGTCGCGTCGCGTCGAGAAGGTGACCGAGGCCCCGGCGACGATCACGCGCATCGGCGCCGAGCAGATCGAGAACACCACGGGCAACTCGTACTCCGGCGCGCTGAAGGGCGTGGAGGGGGTGGACTTCGTGCAGGTCGGCGCGACCACCGCGACGATCAACACCCGCGGCTTCAACTCGGCGTTCAACAACCGCGTGCTGCAGATGGAGGACGGCCGCATCGCCGTGCTTCCCGAGTACGGGATGCCCGCCGCCGGGTTCACGACGATCCCGAAGGTCGATCTCGCCGCGGTCGAGGTGCTCGTCGGCCCGGGCTCGGCGCTGTACGGGCCCGACGCGTCCAACGGGGTGCTCACCCTCGAGAGCAAGGATCCGAAGCAGTTCCCCGGAACGACCATCGAGCTGGGCGCCGGGACGCGCACCTATCGCGACATCCAGGGTCGTCAGGCAGGGGTGTTCGGCGGTGGACGCTTCGGCTACAAGCTGACCGGCGAGTACCAGAGCGTGGACGACTTCTCGAACCACAACGCCTACGCGCCGGTCGGTCCGACGATCGCGCAGGAGCGCAACGCGCACTGGAACACGAACGTCGCGCGCGGCGCGGGCGCCTTCGACTGGTATCGCGGCAGCTCGCGGCTCGAGGCGAGCGCGGGGGCGAGCCGGAACAACGGCATCGGGCAGACCAACGTCGGGCGCAACCAGCTCACCGACTGGACGTACCAGCACGCGCAGCTCAAGTACACGAGCCCGCGCTGGTTCGGCCAGGTGTACACCACCAGGTCGAGCGCGGGTGATACGTACGTCCTCAACACCTACGCGCAGAACTACCTCCGCTATCCGGGGATCAGCGACGACTCGCTGAAGCACGTCTCCGCGTTCCCGGGCGACGGGCGGCTGATGGCCGCCGAGCTTCAGAACAACCTGACCGTTCCGTGGACGGGGACGCGGCTGACGTGGGGCGGGCAGTACCGGCACGACATCGTGAGCAGCCATCGCCACTGGCTGGCCGATCGCCTGACGGGCGAGGACATCCGCTTCGACCAGCGCGGGGTGTACGCGCAGGTCGAGCAGCAGCTCTCGCCGCTCTTCCGGATCGTCGGGGCGGGGCGCTACGACAAGCACGCGTACTACGACGCGCAGTGGAGCCCGAAGGCGGGGCTGCTCTTCACTCCGGCGCCGGATCAGACGCTGCGCTTCACCTTCAATCGCGCCTTCAAGTCGCCTAACGTCCTGCAGACGCGCTTCTACTTCCCCGACTTCAGCCCCCTCTCGCCGAGGGTGGGGATCGGCGTGATCGGCAACCGCAGCGGGCTGGTGATCAAGGACTCGCTCGGGAACACGCTCCGCAGCTACGACCCGATCGTCCCCGAGACGAATACCACGTACGAAGTCGGCTACCGGGGTGTGGTGCGCAGCGCGCTCTACGTCGACGTCACCGCATACCGCGCGTTCTTCCGGAGCTTCATCACTCCGCTCGTCAACGTCGCGAACCCGCTCGCGAACAGCTTCGCGTACTCCGAGGGGCGCAAGTTCGGGAGCGAGACCGGGCGCGACCAGTTCACGCTCACCTACCTCAACCTCGGCAAGGCGCGCATCGACGGCGTCGATGTCGGGCTTCGCTACGCGCTCTCGCCGAGCGCGACGCTCTCGGGGACGACGAGCTGGCAGCACCTGAAGGACGTGCAGGCCCAGTCCAGGCTTCCCGCGGCGGCGATCGCCGAGGCGACGGCGTTCAACTCGCCGACCTTCAAGTGGACCGCGGGGGTGGACGTCGCCGACGTCGGGGGATCGCCGGTGTCGCTCGGCTTCACCGGCCGGCACGTGACGGGCTACGACTTCCGCTCCGGCGTGCACTTCGGCCACATCCCGACCTTCACGACCTTCGATCTCTCCGCGGGGGCGAAGCTCCCGCTGGAGGGGACGCGGCTGAACGTGAGCCTGCAGAACGCCTTCACGTGCCGCAGCGGCCGCGTCTTCGCGAACGGGTTCATCGCGAGCGGGCGGAAATCGCTCTACGCGCCGAACGCCACCTGCGGCCTCGGGCTCGCGCACGGCGAGATGCTGAACATGCCGCCGGTCGGGGGGTTCCTCACCGTGAGCCTGCGCTGGGAGCGTTAGGCGGCTGAGGGGTCCTCGCCGCCACGCGAAGAGCGTGGCGGCGCGCCGGACACCGCCGCGCGAGCAAACGGGCCGAATCCTTGTGAAATCCTTGTGGCTGCCACGATAACGTTCATGCAGCCATGCCAGCCGCCTATCGCCGACTCAAGCACCTCCTCTTCGGCCGACCGCTGCCGAGCGAGCGACTCGAACACGAGCGGCTGAACAGGAAGACCGCGCTGGCGGTGCTCTCCTCGGACGCGATCTCCTCGGTGGCGTACGCCACGGACCAGATCCTCTTCGTCCTCGGCGGGGCGATAGGGGTCGCGGCGCTCGGCTACGTCCTTCCGATCTCGGCGGTGATCGTCGGGCTGATGATCCTCGTCGGGCTCTCGTACCGGCAGACGATCTTCGCGTACCCCGGCGGGGGCGGATCGTACACGGTGGCGAAGGAGAACCTCGGCACGCGGGCCGGCCTCGTGGCCGCGGCGGCGCTCCTCACCGACTACATCCTCACCGTTGCAGTGTCGATCGCCGGCGGGGTGGCGGCGATCACCTCCGCGTACCCCGCGCTGCTGCGCCACACCACGGCGCTCTGCGTCCTGTCGATCACCCTGCTCACCATCGTGAACCTGCGCGGAGTGCGCGAGTCGGGCGTGGCGTTCAGCGTGCCGACGTACGCCTTCATCGCGATGATGCTCGCGCTCATCGGCGTCGGCGCCTTTCGTGCGTTCTCGGGCCACGAGCTCGCGGCGGTCGGCGGGATCCCGAAGGTCGATCCGGTCTCGGCGCGACACGCGGGCAGCGCGATGACGGGATTTGCGCTCTTCTACCTCATGCTCCGCGGCTTCGCCGAGGGCTGCGCGGCGATGACGGGGACCGAAGCGATCTCGAACGGCATCCAGGCGTTCAGGCAGCCGGCGGCGCGGAACGCCGCGATCACCCTGAGCTGGATGATCGCGATCCTCGCCGCCTTCTTTCTCGGCGTCTCGGCGCTGGCGCGGCACTACGGCGTGATGCCGACCACGGAGCAGACGGTGCTCTCGCTCCTCGGTCGCCACATCTTCGGGACGAACGCCGCGTACTTCGCCCTGCAGTACAGCACCTTCGCGGTGCTGGTGCTCGCCGCGAACACCGCCTTCGCCGACTTTCCGCGCCTCGCGGGAATCCTCTCGCACGACGGCTACATGCCGCGGCAGTTCGCGGCGCGCGGCGACCGGCTGGCGTTCTCGAACGGGATCGTCACCCTAGCCGTCGTCGCGGCGGTGCTCGTCGTCCTGTTCGCGGGGAACACCTCGCGACTCATTCCCCTCTACGCCATCGGCGTCTTCGTCTGCTTCACGCTCTCGCAGGCGGGGATGGTGATGCACTGGATGCGCTCGCGCGACCGGGGCTGGCGGTGGCGGGCCGCGCTGAACGGGCTCGGCGCGCTCGCGACCGGCGGGGTCTCCGTCGTGCAGATCGTCACGAAGTTCGAGGAAGGGGGATGGATCGTCTGCGTCATCATCCCGGTGATCATCCTCGTGCTCGTGAAGATCCACGCCCACTACGTGAGCTTCGCGCGCGACATCGAGTTCACGGGACAGAGCCCGATCATCCCGCTGCACCATACCGTGGTCGTGCCGGTGAACGGGATCACGAAGGCGACTGCCGGTGCCCTCGTCTACGCGACCACCATCTCCGACGAGGTCGTCGCGGCCTACGTCGAGATCGACAAGCGCGCGACCGCGGAGATGCAGCGGCGTTGGGAGGAGTGGGACATCGGCATCCCTCTCGTCGTTCTCCCCTCGCCCTATCGCTCGGTCCTCCGCCCGCTCGTGGAGTATGTGGAGAACATGCGGATGGTCGCCCCCGGGGAGCTGGTGACGGTGGTGGTGCCCGAGATCGTCCCCCGTCGCTGGTGGGAGCACTTTCTCCACAACAAGACCGCGCTGTACATTCGGACGGCGTTCATGTTCAAGCCGAACGTCGTCGTGGTCGCGGTTCCGTATCTCGTCGGCCACGCGTACCGGCTACGCGATCTCATCGACTATGACGAGGACGTCTCGGGAGAGCTCAGCGACGAGCGCGTGGCCCGCCTCGCCTGACCCGTCGTGGCCGCCGTGAACGAGGCACCGCTCGCGAACGCGGTCCTCGTCATCGACGACGAGCCGCAGATCCGCCGCGTCGTCCGCAACGCGCTGCAGCCGATGGTGTCGCGCGTCCTCGAGGCGGCGACCGCGCGCGAAGGGATGGATCTCGCCGCCGCCGAGCAGCCCGCCCTCGTGGTGCTCGACCTCGGGCTTCCCGACCTCGGCGGGATGGAAGTGTGCCGCGACCTGCGCAGCTTCACCGCGGCGCCCATCATCGTGCTCTCGGCGCGCCACGGGGAGCGCGAGAAGGCGGCGCTTCTCGACGCGGGCGCCGACGACTACATGACGAAGCCGTTCGGCACCCTCGAGCTGCAGGCGCGAGTGCGTGCGCAGCTCCGGCGGTACACGGCGTCGGCGTCGGCGTCCTCGCGAGTCGCCGCCGGTGACGTCGAGATCGACCTCACCCGGCGCGTCGTGACACGTGCGGGTGTGGAGGTGCACCTCACGCCGACGGAGTGGGGACTTCTGCGGGCGTTCGTCGCGCACCCGGGCCAGGTGCTGACGCACAACCAGCTGTTCAGGAAGGTGTGGGGCGGCTCCGCCGGCGATGCGCAACAATACCTTCGCGTCTACGTCGGCCAGCTCCGTCGCAAGCTCGAGAGCGATCCGATCCGACCGCAGCTGATTCGCACGGAGCCGGGTGTCGGTTACCGATTCGAGCCGCGTGACTGAGCACGCGCCGGAGGGGCGTCATCCCACGTGGCGCGGCTGGCCGACCTGGCTGGGCGCGCTCGTCGTCGCGACGATCCTCATGCACGCCGTGCGTGCGCGACTCGATGAGGCGCACGTCGCGCTCGTCTTCCTGCTCGTCGTGCTCGGCGGCAGCGCGGCCGCCGGGCGACGGCTCGGGATCTCCCTCGCGCTGCTCGCGTTCGTCGCCTTCAACTGGTACTTCGTTCCCCCGTACGGCACGCTCCTCCTCGCGAACCCGCTCGACTGGATCGTGCTGCTCACCTTTCTCGTCACTGGGATCGTCGCCGCCGAGCTGCTCGACCGGCAGCGGCGGGCGACGCGAATCGCGGAGCAGCGCGCGGACGAGATCTCCCGACTCGCGAAGGTGCGCGACGAAGCGGAGGCGCTGCGCCGCGCCGACGCGCTGAAGGACGCGTTGCTCGCCGCGGTCTCGCACGACCTTCGCACCCCGCTGACGACGATCAAGGGAATCGCCCACGAGATCGTCGGTGGCGCGAATGCCGAGCGAGCGGAGATCATCGAGTCGGAGGCCGACCGGCTGAGTCTTCTCGTCGACGACCTGCTCGAGATGTCGCAGCTCGACGCGGGCGCGCTTCCGATCGAGATCGCGATCAACACCGCGGACGACCTGATCGGAGCCGCGCTCCAGCGCACGCAGGGGATCCTCCGCGGCCGGCCCGTCGAGATCGACCTTCCCGAGGACGAGCTGCTCGCCGGGCGCTTCGATTTCTCGCACGCGCTGCGCGTCATCGCGAACCTGGTGGAGAACGCGGTCAAATATTCCCCGGACTCGAGCCCGATCGTCCTCGGCGCGGCGGTGACTGACGGTACGCTCTCGTTCGTGGTGGAGGACTCCGGCCCCGGCATCCCCGAGGAGGAGCGCGACCGCGTGTTCGAGCCCTTCCGGCGGGGCTCGCAGATCCCTCGCGGGGTGCGCGGCGCGGGGCTCGGGCTCTCCATCGCGCGCCGCCTCGCCGAGGTGCAGGGCGGATCGTTGCGCTACGAGCCGCGACCCGGAGCGGGGAGCCGCTTCGTCTTCAGCGTCCCTGCCGCGGAGGCGACGCCGCCGGAATAGTCTTGTGACACTCTTGTGCCGCGCACGGCGATTCCTTGTGCGGCATTGACGGCGCGTTGCGCAGATTGCGCGCATGGCGAACCATCGCGGATCGGCGGTGCTCGTCCTCGCGACGCTCGTCGCGATCGGCAACGCGAGCGCACAGGTTAGCGCGCGGCGGGACACGGCCCGAGCGGCGCCCTTCGCCTTCGCCGACTTCTCCTGGCTGAACGGGTCGAGCC
>DATAIN010000116.1:0-5884 GCA_036262635.1 Gemmatimonadaceae bacterium
CGCGTCTCGGGCGGGCGTGGCTGGTTGGACGCGCAGTCGGCGATGCCGAGCAGGAGCAGCATCCCCGCGGCTGCGCGACACCAGCGGTGGCACCGGGAACGTGTCATCGTTTCGTACCTCCGGAGGGAGAGAGTCCTGGGAGCGTCAGGGTCCGGCGATGCAGCAGCCTTCAGCGCACGTCACCCACGTGTTGGCGGTGACCAGCGGGCGAGGGGCGGGCTCCGGTCGCGTGAACGGTCCGTACGCGGCGAAGCGGAAGTACGAGTCGCGCGCCGGCGGTAGCGCCGTGTAGCTCGTGTCGTACGTCGCGCTCTGGGCGCAGCTCCAGAACTTCGCGCGGGCCGGGCGGTTGTAGACCGGCGAATGGATGCACTTCTCGAAGGTCCATTGCGTCGTCTTGAGCACGAAGAAGGCAGGCCCCGCGCCGTAGTTCCGCTCGATGAATCGCGAGCGATAGATCCCGGTGGAATCCTTGTCGACCACCCACCAGGCGTGCCGCGATCCCTTCCAGCCGTACTTCGCATCGTCGCGCCCACCCCCGCTGTAGTTGCTGACGCGCGCGACGATCAACCCCGTCGCGGGAATCGAGTCGCGCGCCCAGAGGTGCATCCCGATGTCCGGCTGGATGAATACGTCGACGGAGTCGGTGCCGCCGCAGGTCCCGCACGCCGAGTACCCGCGGTCGGTGTTCGCCGGGTCGGTGGCGTAGGCGAGCTGCTTCAGGTAGGCGATGAAGTCCGGCCGTGACAGCGAGTCGATGTGGTGCGCGAGCACCGGCGTCTTCCGGACCGGCATCGTGAAGCGGAGAGTGCTGTCGCCGGAACCGCCGAGGTGCGCGGGCGGCGCCGCCGCGGTGTCGTTCTCCGGTTCGGCGCGAACCGTGGCCATGCCCTTCGTGATGCCCGGGTTGACGGTCGCGACGAGATTCTTGTTGCAGAAGGCGACCTGCGTGAGCATCGCGATTCCCAGCGCGCCCATTCCGATGATTCCCAGCCTGCGTCCGATCGGGGTCCGTGTCATTGCCGCGTCTCCGGTGGATGGTACGCTTCAGCTGTTCGTTGACGACTTATCGCTGCTCCGGCCCGGCGCGCGCGAGGGCGCGCATCCGTGCGACGTACGGTCGAAGCTCCGGGTCGGCGTTCGCCCAGAGCAGCATCACCGGCTCTGCCCAGCGCGCGGCCGTCGTCGAATCGCCGCGCGCCGCGGCAAGCTCCGCGCGCAGCCCCATCGCGCGCACCAGCGCGCCGCTCTGCGACGGCATGCTGAGGATGTGCGGTCCGAGGGTCGGAAGCGCGTTGAGTGTGAGATCCAGATGGCTCACCGCGGCGGCGGTATCGCCGATCGCCGCGAGGAGCCAGCTCTCGAGGTAGGTGTAGTCGATCGCGACGTCGCCGGGCCGATCGTGCTGGCGGTTGCTCATCACGATCCGGTACGTCGCCCGAACGGCGGCCGTGTCCCCCCGCGCGAGCGCCTGCTCCATCGCGACGACGCGATCGCCACCATCGGAGATCCTCAGCAGCGGTCGGGTTCCCATGCAGGGCGCGGCGATGGACAGGGGGCGGCGGAGTAGCGCGTCGCGGACCGCGACCTGCTGCGCCGAGTCGGCGACATAGCTGCCGAGTCGCGACTCGACGCGCGCCGGGAAGTCGCGCAGGCTCTCGACGCAGGCACCGACGATCGCGTACGCGAACGACATCGCGGCGTCCTGCTGCAGCGGCGCCGGGGTCGCCGGTGCCTCGCCGGCCGGCGTCGCGAGCTGGTAGGTGGGCGACCCGCCATGCAGACGGAGCAGCTCCGCGGCCGCGCGGATGCGGCCCGTGAGCGCGGCGGGACCGAGATAGGCGGTGTCGGTCACCGGCTGCGGCGCGCGCGCGAACATCGAGTCCACCAGGAGCGCGGCGTCGCGCCAGCGCCCGCTCTTCACGAGCAGGCGAGCCTGCGTCCGCTCGAGCATGCGCTGCTGCGCCGGATCCGCCGCGAGCGACCGCGCGCGGCGGATCTCGCGGAGCGCCGACAGCTCCTCGCCGTTCGCGCCGCTGAGCTCCTCCGTCGCCTCGAGCAGCGTGGCCAGCGCGACGTGCGCGTCGACGCTCGACGGCGCGTCGTCGGCCCAGTCCTCGTACAGCCGGCGCACGCGCGCCCGATTGAACTCGATCGCGAGCGCCTTGCCGACGACGGCCGGATCGCGCTGCCCCCGCATGAACGGGTCGCGCGGCTGGGGGACGAAGGCGACGGTGTCGTGATCGAGCGACGGATACGCCGCGAACCGCGCCCCCGACCCGTCGATCGCAACGCCCGAGCGATAGCGATTCCCCGCCGTGAAGAGATTGTCCGACAGGCGGGAGTAGAGGAACGCCGGCCGAACGGCGGAGCCCTCCGCGATCGCGTGCGAGTAGGCGCGCACCGCGGACTCGAGGCTCGAGCGAAAGCGGTAGCGCGTCCGGCTCGACGGGTCGCGCACCACCGCGCTGTCGCGTGACTGGCATTCGCCCAGCCCGAACCAGCCGATGATGCCGGTGCTGTCGAGCGGGATGTAGCGTCGATAGAGATCGCAGGCGTCCGGAAAGCGGCCGTCCGCGAGCGCGAGCTGCGCCACCGCGAGCAGCGAATCGCGCGTGCCGAGGCGCGCACGCAGGTCGGCCGCCCGCTTCGCCGCCGGACGCCACACGCTGACCGGCTGCCCGCTCCACATCTCGGTCAGGCCGAGCCAGAGCTGCGCCTGCGCATGTGCCGCGTCGGCCGCGGTCGCGTCGTGCAGCTTGCGCGACGCGACCGCGAGGTCCCAATGCGCCAGCGCGCGCCGTGCGCTGTCGTAGGCGAGCCATGCGGTCCAGGACGGCTGCGACGCGTCCGCGTCGTCGCGCCAGGGCAGCTCCGCGCCGTCACGCAACATCGCGTTGGCGACTCTTCGCAGGGTACTTCGCGGGGGAGCGACGCCCGCCGGAAGCACGATGGGGGGCCAGTGTCGCCCCTCGTCGCGAGCCGCAAGGTCGTATACCGTGAGGCGGACCTCGACGCTGTCGCCCTGGCGCGACGTCGTGCCGCCGATCGCTCGGCTCGCCCCGAGGGTCCGCGCCTGTTCGAGGGCATCACCGAGGTTCAGCCGTTCGGAGGATCCGCTCGCATGAGGGAGCCGGCGGACCTTCACCCCCTGCCACTCGCCTAACGCGTCGCCGATGCGGTCGGCGAGGACGGAGGTGTCCGCTGCGCCGCCGCGCGTCGTGAACGGCAGCACCGCGAACGTGGCGGGGTCGAGCTGGACGTCGCGTTCGTGCCAGCCTTTCGCGATCGCGATCCCGGTGCCCCCGGCGACGACCGCGATCCCGGCCGCGATCCCGAGGATGCGCGCCCGGCGCGACCGTGCCGGAGAGGTCGCAACCGCCGCCGCAGGCAGAGTGGCGGGTGTCGGTGCCGCGCTCAGCGCGGCGATGAAATCCCGCGCCGTCCGGAAGCGGTCCGCCGGCACCTTCTCGAGCGCGCGCCTGACGGCGGCATCCAACGCCGGCGGGCAGTTCGCGCGCTGCGCGCAGATCGACGGCGCCGAGGCGGTGAGATGCTGCGCGAGGAGCGCCTGTGCCGTCGCGCCACGGAATGGCGGCGTGCCGACGATCATCTCGTAGATGACGCAGGCCAGGCTGTAGATGTCGGCGCGCCCGTCGACCTCCGGGTCGGCCGCCGCCTGCTCGGGGCTCATGTAGGCCGGCGTTCCCACCGCGACCGCCGACTCGGTGAGCCGCTGCGTCGACGCGGTGTACAGCGCGCGCGCGAGGCCGAAGTCGGCGACGCAGACGTGCTCCCCTGCGATGAGGATGTTCTCCGGCTTGATGTCGCGGTGGACGACGCCGTGCGCGTGCGCGTAGTCGAGCGCCGCGCCGACCTGGCGCGCGATCGCCAGCGCCTCGTCGATCGGCAGCTGATGCTCGCGGTCGAGACGCGCGCGCAGCGTCTCGCCCTCGATGAACGGCATCACGTAATAGAGCAGCCCCTCCGCCGCGCCGGAGTCGTGCAGGGAGAGGATGTTCGGATGCGTCAGCCCGGCGGCGACGGAGATCTCGCGCAGGAAGCGCTCGGCGCCGATCGAGGAGGCGAGGTCGGGACGCAGGACCTTAACGGCGACGCGCCGGGAATGCTTCACGTCGCGCGCCAGGTAGACGATCGCCATCCCCCCGTGGCCCAGCTCGCGCTCCACCTCGTACCGGTGAGCGAGAGCCGCCGCCAGGTCGTCGTGCAGGTCGATCACACCTTCACCCCTGGTCTGGCTGTCCGAACATATGGCGTCTCTAACCACTCCGCCAGCAACGGCGGGGGGCGTGGCGTGGCGCTTGCCGCCCTCGGGATCACCCTCACCGCGCAGCCATGACGACATCCTCTCCCGATACCCGGCCCGCCCTCCAGAGCGGGACATTCACCATCGGCGGCGACCTGCCGGTGCACCGCCTCGGCTTCGGCGCGATGCGCATCACCGGCAAGGGGATCTGGGGTCCACCCCGCGATCGCGCGGAGGCGATCGCCGTGCTGCGGCGCGTCGTGGATCTCGGGATCGACCTGATCGACACCGCCGACTCGTACGGCCCGCACGTCAGCGAGGAGCTCATTGCGGAAGCGCTGCACCCCTATCCGGCAGGACTCGTCATCGCGACGAAGGCGGGGCTCGAGCGCCCCGGCCCCGACCAGTGGGAGTCGAACGGCCGGCCGGAGCACCTCCGCAAGGCGTGCGAGGGAAGCCTGAAGCGGCTGCGGCTCGAGCGGATCGATCTCTATCAGCTCCATCGCATCGACCCGGAGGTGCCGGCGGAGGATCAGCTCGGCACCATGCGCGACCTGATGCAGGAGGGAAAGATCCGCCACGTCGGTCTCTCGGAGGTGAGCGTGGCCGAGATCAGCCGGGCGCGCGGGATCGTTCCGATCGTCACGGTGCAGAACCGCTACAACCTCGTCGACCGCCAGTCGGAGGACGTCCTCGACCACTGCGAGAAGCAGGGGATCGGCTTCATCCCCTGGTTCCCGCTCGCGACGGGAAAGCTGGCCGACGCCGGCGGACCGCTCGCCCGCGTCGCGCAGCGCCATGGCGCTCAGCCGGCGCAGGTCGCGCTGGCCTGGCTGCTCGCCCGGTCGAAGGTCATGCTGCCGATCCCGGGGACGTCGAGCGTCGCGCACCTCGAGGAGAACGCCGCGGGGGCGCTGCTCGAGCTGAGCGCGGAGGAAGTGGCGGAGCTGAGCGCGCTCGGGAAGCCGCAGCGCCGTTAGGCGGCGTCTCAGTCGAGACCTTGCTCCTTTGCCCGGCAGGCGTTCCGTTCGCGGAAAGTCGAATCGACGGCAGTGAGCCAGTGTGGGTCGCGGACACGGGCGCCGAGGAGCCGACGGACCGTGTCGGCTCCGCTCCACTCCGCCTTCGCGTACGGCAGAAGGTGTCGTTCCGCGCTCGCGGTGTCGCCAAGGGCGAGAAAGGCGAGCGCCCTCGTGGCCTCGCCGGCCCAGATGCACCGTCCGACGCGAGTGCTGTCCGTGAGCGCGATGGCGCGGCGATAGTCGCCACGGGCGAGAGCGACCGAGGCAAGGATCGAATAGGAGTACGCGCGCGTTCTCTGCGCTGTGGGACCGCGAATCGGCGCGATGCGCGCGAGCATCAGCCGCGCACCCGCTTCCGCTGAATCGCGCAGCTCCGGATCCCGCAGATCCTCCTGCCTTCCGACGAGATCCATCGAGCGCAGGCCGACGCGGGCCATTCGCAGCGACCAGCGATGCAGCATCGCGGAGTCACCGTTCCGCTCGACGACGGCTCGCAGGTTCCAGGGGTTTCCCGGCACGAAGTCGGCGCGGGCCAGCTGCGCATCGAGCAGCGGCATGAGCGCGAGGATCGAATCGCGCGGCGCCTCGCGCAGCT
>DATAIN010000117.1:0-8380 GCA_036262635.1 Gemmatimonadaceae bacterium
TACGAGCCGGTCGAGGACAACCCGATGATCGGCTACCGCGGCTGCTATCGCTATGCGCACGAGCCCGAGCTGTTCGCGCTCGAGCTTCGCGCCCTGCGCGAGGCGCGCCAGGATTTCAGGAACCTGCACCTGATGATCCCCTTCGTGCGCAGCGCGCGCGACTTCGCGGCTTGCAAGCGGCTGCTCGATGCGAGCCCGCTCGCGGCGGATCAGGAGCTCGAGCTCTGGATCATGGCCGAGGTCCCCTCGGTGGTGTACTGGCTCGAGGAATACGCGCGCATGGGAATTCGCGGCGTCTCCATCGGATCGAACGACCTCACCCAGCTCGTGCTCGGCGTCGATCGCGACAGTGAGACCGTCGCTTCGCTCTACGACGAGCGCGACGGGGCGGTGCTCGACACGATCCGCGCGATCATCGAGAAGTGTCGCCGCCTCGGGCTCAAGTCGTCGATCTGCGGCCAGGCGCCGTCGGTGCATCCGGAGTACGCCGAGCAGCTGGTGCGGTGGGGGATCGATTCGATCTCGGTGAACCCGGATGCGATCGAGCGCACCAGACGGAACGTCGCGGCGGCGGAGAAACGTCTGCTGCTCGCCCGGGCACGCGAGCCGCGACACTGGGGACGCGACCGTTAGGCGCCGTCGCGTCGCCGAAACATGAGAGAGGCCGGGGAGTGAATCGCCCGGCCTCTGTCACAACGGGTAGTCGGCCGGGGGGTGGAGGTGCGTGTCGAACCACTCGCGGGCGAGCGCCGAGACTTCCTCCAGCGCCCCCGGTTCCTCGAAGAGGTGACCGGCTCCGGCGACGATGCGGAGATGCGACACACACTGCAGCCTCGCCTGCGCGTCGCGGTTGAAGTTCAGTACCACGAGATCGTCGCCGCCGACGATCAACAGCGTCGGAGCGCGAACCTGCGCGAGAGCGGTGCGCGCCAGGTCCGGCCGCCCGCCGCGCGAGACCACCGCGCGGATCGACTTCGGCAGCCCGGCCGCCGCGACGAGCGCCGCCGCCGCCCCCGTGCTCGCGCCGAAATACCCGACGGCGAGCCCCGCCGCTTCGGGGCGCCGCATCACCCAGTCGGTCGCGTCCTCCAGACGGCTCGCCAGCAGCTCGATGTTGAAGCGAAGATGCCGGGTCTGCGCTTCCAGCTCCTCCTCCTCCGGCGCGAGCAGATCGAAGAGCAGCGTCGCGAAGCGCGCCTCGTGCAGCGCGCGAGCGACGGCGCGGTTGCGCGGGCTCAGACGCCCGCTCCCGCTGCCGTGCGCGAAGAGCACGAGCCCCTTGGCGCCCGCGGGGACCACCAGGTCGCCGTCCAGCGTGACCGTGCCTGTCGGGATCTTCACCGAAAGTGTCAGCGTCCCTTCCTGCGTGCGTGCCCAGCCGGACGAGGTCATGATTCCTCCTACCAGTGGTGCATCTCGCTCTCTCGCTGCTGCTCGGTGGTGGGCGCCAGACTGGTCCGCGCCGCGTCGAGGAGGGCGCGCACCTCGTCGTCGGTGGTCTGCGAGAAGTCGTGATACCAGAGCCCGACTCCGTAGAATGGCTCCGGCTGCGCGACGCAGACGCAGTCGTCCGCCGTCCAGCGCAGCGCTTCGCACGTTGCCGATGCGGCGACCGGCACGGCGACGATGATCGCCGCCGGCTGCCTCTGACGCAGCGCACCCACCGCTGCCCGCATCGTCGCTCCCGTCGCGAGCCCGTCGTCGACGACGATCACCGTACGTCCGGTCAGATCGGGGAAGGGCCGGGTTCCGCGGTAGGCCGCCTCGCGCCGCGCCAGCTCGCGCATCTCCGCCGCCGTCGTTCGCTCGATCTCCGCCCCGGGCACACCAGCCATGCGGATCGTCCGCTCGTCGAGGACGCGGAGCCCACCACTCGCGATCGCGCCCATCGCCAGCTCCTCGTGTCCCGGCACTCCGAGCTTCCGGACGATCAGGACGTCGAGCGGCGCGCCCAGTGCGCGCGCCACCTCGTACCCGACCGGCACCCCGCCGCGCGGAAGAGCGAGCACCAGCAGGTTCTTCCGTCCGGCGAACTGCTGCAGCTCCGCCGCGAGACGCCGTCCCGCGTCACGGCGGTGTCGGAATCCGATCATCGAGGACCTCCCTCCGGCGACTATCGTGGTATCGCCGCGCCCTGCGGCGCGTCCGGGCAACAGTCGGTCGCTTCGCGGCGGTGGTCTGTCGGGAGTCGTGAGGACAGCTGTCGCGCAACCCACCACGGCCGCATACGGGATGCCCCGTTCTCTGACGCTGCACGGAATGGACGTGCGGCGCGCGCGCGCCGCGCCGGCGAGCGCATCGGGGAATGTCCGACGCAGGTTGCGGGATTCGCCTCTTGTAGCACCACGCCCTCGGCCTAGCCTCAGGCAGAACCTACTGGGAGGACGCGATGCCGACGATCAGCCGAGTGGTGATCGGAATCGATCTCAACGATCCCGCGCTGAATGCCGAGCGGTGGGTCGCAAGCTACGTCTCGCCCGACGCCGAGCTCGTGCTCGTGCACGTAGTCGAGGTTCCTCCGACCCCGGCGTTCCTCCGGCGCCTGTACGCACCAGCACCCGCGCTGCTCGACGCGGCCCGACTCGGCGGTGAGACTCGCCTTCGCGCGATGAGCCTCGCCTTCGGCCAGCGGCGGATCTGGCTGGAGACGCGCATCGGCGACCCCGCGACCGAGATCGCGGAGGTCGCGCGCGAGTACGGAGCGGATCTGATCGTCGTCGGCCGCCACGGGCTCGGAGTAGGGTCATGGGGCCGGATCGGCCGGAACTCGGATCGGCTCCTCCGGCAGGCGCCCGTCCCGGTGCTCCTCGCCTTCGGCGCGCCCGTCGGCGCTCCGCGACGGGTGCTCGTCGCGCTGGACGACGGGCCCGACGCCGGACGGATCGCCGAGTGGGCGGGCGCCGTGCTTCCCGCCGACGCGGAGCGCCTGACCGCGATTCACGTCCTGAGCAACGCGGTGCTGAGTCACATGCTGTCCATGGCGGCGACACGCGCCCCCGGCGACGTCTTCGACGACGCCCGAGTTCGTGAAGAGCTGCGTGGCGAAGCGTTGAAGTGGCTGGACCGGCTGATCGACGGCTCCGCGTCCCCCGAGGTGCGCGCGAGCCTGGTCGTCTTCGGTGACCCGGCGACGGAGATCCTCTCCGCGGCGGAGCAGGGGGGCGCCGATCTGATCGTCGTCGGCACGCGCGGCGCCGGGCGCGTGCGCCAGGCGATCATGGGAAGCGTCGCCCGCGACGTGCTCCGCGGCGCCACACGTCCCGTACTCGTCGTGGGCGGAAGCGAGGACACCATCGTCGAGAGCGGAGCGGGCGCGGTGGGGGCGGCACTCTCCTCGCGCCGTGCGGCCGCCGTCACCGAGCGTTAGGCAGGGAGGCTCGCCATGCTCAGGCTGCGCGACATCATGACGAAGCAGGTGCTGACGGTGAGCCCCGAGCTTCCGCTGCGCGACGTCATCGACGTCCTCACCCGGCACAAGGTGACCGGGCTCCCGGTCGTCGCGGGCCGGAAGGTGGTCGGCGTCATCACCACCGGAGACCTCATCGCCTTTCTCGGCTCCGCGCCGAGTGACGAGGAGGGGGAGATGGAGGATGAAGGCGACGACGAGTCGGCGCCGCGCGACGAGGATTCGGACGAGGCCGCGCGCTACTTCGTGGACCTCTGGCCGGAGGACGAGTCGGATCTCACCGAGCGCTTCGAGCGCCAGGGAAGCTGGCACCGCGACCTGCTCGGTGACCACGTGGTGTCCGAGGCGATGTCCACGACACGCTGCGTGCTCGGTCCGGACGCACCCGTCACCGCCGCCGCGCGGATGATGCGGCGGTATGGCGAGCATCGGGTTCTGGTCGTGAAGAACGGAGGGCTGCTCGGGATCGTGTCGGCGAGCGACATCGTGCGCGCGGTCGCAGTAGGTGGTGTCCGCGACGACCGGCGGCGGGTGAAGGCTCGCTGACGACTGGCGCGATGGGCCGGCGTGCGCCATCCTCCATGGTGCGCACCGGTTCGTCGGCGCGCGCGGCGTTCCCCCCGAAGCCCGCGAGGAGTCGATGGCCACGCCCGATCTGATCGGACCGTTGCCGGGCACCACGCCCATCAGCGCGCGACCGCGCGAGGCTGCGGGCCGGAAGCTCCCGCCGGATCTTCTCCGCGACGCGTCGCGCCGGCTCGCCATCATGGCGCTGCTCGCCGCCGTCCTCTGGATCGTCGCGACGACGCTCGGGCATTTGTCCGGCGACGTCATGTCGGGCGGAAAGGTTTCCTGGACCCGCGTCGACATCACCGACGCCATCGCCGCCGGCAGCGCGCTGCTGTCGCTGGCCCTGTTCGCCTACATCAGGCGCAGCACGCGCGATCCGCAGTTCGTGCTCGATCTCGGCCTCGTGTATCTCGTGACGACGGCGCTCGCGCTCGGCCTGATGGTCCACTGGGGGCCCGTGCCCGAGGGAATCGTCATCTATCCGCAGATCTCGTGGATCGGCGCGGTGATCCTCATCTTCGCCGCGATCGTGCCCAACTCGCCCTGGAAGGTGTTCGTCGCCAGCCTGATCGCGGCCTCGATGAATCCGCTCGGCATGATCGTCGGTCGGATGCGCGGCATCTGGACGACCGGCTCGCTCGGCGGCTCGCTGCTGATGCACTACCCCGACTACCTCCTCGTCGGAGTCGCGGTGCTGATCGCGCACGTCGTGACCAAGCTCGGCCGGGAGGTGACTCGCGCTCGCGAGATGGGGAGCTACCGGCTCGGAGATCTCATCGGGCGGGGGGGAATGGGCGAGGTGTACCGCGCAACACACCGGATGCTCGCGCGCCCGGCGGCGATCAAGCTGATTCGCCCGGAGGCGCTCGCCGCGTCGAGCGGCGGTGAGATGCAGCTCACCCTCAAGCGCTTCCGTCGCGAGGCGGAGGCCGCGGCGAACCTTCGCTCACCGCACACGGTCGAGATCTACGACTTCGGCACCGCGGCCGATGGGACCCTCTACTTCGTGATGGAGCTGCTCGAGGGGATGGACCTCGAGACGCTCGTCACCCGGCACGGTGCAGTCCCCGCCGCGCGGGCGATCCACATCCTCGAGCAGGTGTGCGAATCGCTCGAGGAAGCCCACGCGGCAGGCCTCGTCCATCGCGACATCAAGCCGGCGAACATCTACGTCGGCCCCGTCGCGCTGCGCCACGACTTCGTGAAGGTGCTGGATTTCGGGCTGGTGAAGCCCACCACCGGTCATGGTGATGGGCACTCGCTCGCCACGGCGGAGGGGCTGACGCCGGGCACTCCCGCCTACATGGCCCCGGAGATGGCGCTCGGCGAGGTCGTCGACGGACGCGCCGACGTCTACGCGCTTGGCTGCGTCGCGTACTTCCTGCTCACCGGCGCTCTCGTCTTCGAAGCCGACAGCGCGCTGCAGATGATCGCGCGGCATCTGCGCGCCGAGCCGGTGCCGCCTTCACGGCGCACGACTCAGCGCATCCCGCCCGCGCTCGAGCAGCTCGTGCTGGACTGCCTCGGCAAGGAGGCCGCGCGACGTCCGGATGCGACGGCGTGCCGCAAGCGGCTTCGCGCCGCGGGTGAGGTGCGCTGGGAAGAGGAGCAGGCGATCCGGTGGTGGAGCGAGGTCGGCGCGCCTGGCGGTACGCCGCGCCCGTACCATCTTCCGTTCGTCGGTGATTCCGCGGCGCCCGCCGAGCGCCGTTAGGCAGCCCGGCGGGCGAGGGGCGATCGATCAGGCGCCCGGACGCTTCGCCGTCGGCGGCAGCAGCCCGTTGATCCGCATGTAGATCGCGGACTGGCTGTAATGGTCCGCCCAATCGGCGGTCGTCAACGTCATCACCGCCGCTCGTGTCATCGTCCGTCCGCCGAACATCGGCAGCTGCTCCTGCAGCTTGGTGTCGTCCACGGTCGCGAGCACCTGATCGCAGAACGCGAAGGTTTCCTTGAGCCGCGCGACGAGCACGTCCTTGCTGTCGGTGGCCGCGAGCTTCGTGCGCTGCGGCGCCTTCTGGCCGCCGATCGTCCCGCAGAGGAAGTCGTTACCCTGCGCGAGATGGAGGACGATGTCGCCGAAGCTCATCTGCGCCGGCGTCGGCTTGAAGCTGAACTTGTCGGCGGGCATGTCGTCCGCCGCCGCCATCAGGTTCTTGCCGACCTGCTTCGCATTCTCGCGGAAGGCGGTGGCGACGGGGTTCGCGACCGGCGCGGGCGCGGCGGCCGGAGCGGCGGTCGCCGAGGTGGTCTGCTGCGCCGCGGCGAGCGCGGGCAGGAAGGCAATCGCGGAGGTGAGAAGTATGGTGCGCATCGGTGGTCCCGAGGATGGAGGGATTCCGAATGTGCGGGGCCGTTCCGATGCTGTCCAGAGCGAAGCGGCCGCGCGGCGGCCCCCGCGCTCAGCGGCGGCGCGGCTCGCTGGCCAGCGAGAAGCAGCGCGCGAGCACCTGGGCGACGAGGGCATCCGCTTCGCGGGCGTCGGCGGGATGGGTCGCGCCGTTGCTCCGTGAACGGTCGATCAGCCGTTGCGCGAACTCGACGATCCGCGTCGACGACGCACCCATCTTCCGCCAGTAGCCGACGTAGGCGCACATCGCGTCGTCGAGCCGCGGCGTCGGGCCATGCTTGTCGAACGACGCGTGCAGCTCGGCGACCAGCGATTCGGTGAGATCGGTGAGTTTGTCGCTCATGCCCGAAAAATACTGCGGCACACTCAGAGCGCGAGGACGATCCCCCGGGCCGGCGGGCTCCAGCGCTCGTGCTCATAGGGCCGGAGCGCCGCGGCGATGATGTCGCCGAAGACATCCTGCGCTCCCAGCTCATGGCTCCGGCGCGCCGCGCCGCGCCAGTAGCCGGCGCTCGACAGCAGCTCGAGCAGCAGCGCGCGCGTCTCCGAGCGCGAGCATCCGTGCTCGCGCCAGTAGGCGCCGTACGCGACGAGCGCCGCGTCCAGCGTGGCCGTTAGGCGGCCGAGCGCGAACGCGATGTGCAGCTCGTGCTGAATCGCGACCAGGATCGGGACGAGTTGAAACGCCACAGCCTTTTCCAAGGCAAGCCCAATGCCTTATCGGGTCGCCTTCGGGTCGGGGGTTCGCGCTCGCCCGTCACTCCACTCGAGCGCGATTCGCAACTTTTTTGCGAACGTTACTAATACCCCGCGGAATGTGACTCAGATCCGCCGCGCCTCGCCCGGCCGATAGGGTTCGCCATCATACGCGCGGTAGATCACCGTTCCGTCGAAATCGAGCAGCTCGCGGGCGCGGTCGCGCGTCGCCGAACGGGTGACCCGATCGAGCACCTCCGCGCGCGCAACCCATTCCACGGCGCGAGCTTCCGCGCTGGGTGCCGGCGCTCCCGAGACGGCGCTGGCGAGGAACGCGAAGACGACGCGGGCCGGCGCGCTGCGGTTCGAGTAGACCGCGGCGAGCCGGTCGACTCGTACGCTGACCCCGGTCTCCTCGCGCACCTCGCGAACGCAGGCGTCGAGGAGGGACTCGCCCTCCTCCACCTGGCCTCCGGGGAGCTCCCAGCCATGCCGACCCCCGTCGATGAGGAGCACCTCCCCCTTCGCGTTGAGGACGAGGGCGACCGTGGCGACCACGTGGCGCGGTGCATTCATCGGATCGAGACGGTGACGGGGTGTCGCGGGAACACCCGAATCTCGCCGCGCATCCCCCTTCGGAGCCAGTCCGTCCTCGCCCGATTGACATAGGGGGGAGGGGTATATATCATCTCGGCGGGGCCGGGATCGACACGGCGACGGGAGACGAGAGGTCGATGAGAGTGGAGAGAAGAGAGAGGGGGGCCGAGGACCGAGTGCCGACAGCGGAGGCGACGCTCGATCGGGTGACCATTCCGGTAGGCGGGATGACCTGCGCGGCGTGTCAGGCACGCGTGCAGCGGACGCTCGCCCGCTCGCCCGGTGTCGCGGAGGCGAGCGTGAACCTGATGCTCGCCAACGCCACCGTCGCCTACGATCCCGCGGCGACGAATGCAGGGGCGCTGGTCGACGCGATCCGCGCGACCGGTTATTCCGCCGAGCTTCCCGTCGCCGCCCGGAGCGCGCTCGAGGAGCAGGAGCGTCGCGACCGCGACCAGGAGGAGGAGTTCCGGGCGCTGCGCCGGAAGGCGATCGCGAGCGGGGTGGTCGGCGTCATCGCGATGGTTCTCTCGATGCCGCTCATGGTGGCCACCGACAGCGGGGCGCACGCGGCGAGCGATCCGTTCATGCACTGGGCGAGCGGCTCGCTCACCCCCGCGCTGCGCATGGCAGCGCCATGGCTCTACGCCCTGCCGCCGCGCGCGATCGTCTACGCGCTGTTCGTGCTCACCGGCGCGACGATGCTCTGGGCGGGTCGGCACTTCTACACGCGCGCCATCACCGGTCTGCGGCATCGCTCC
>DATAIN010000118.1:0-3592 GCA_036262635.1 Gemmatimonadaceae bacterium
CCGCGAGATGGCCGAGGAGGACCGCGCGGAAGCGCGAAGTCTCGTGGCCCGGGCTGCTCGCCACCAGAAACACCGTCGGTCCGAGGCCGGCGAAGAGCCACGGCTGCTTCATCCAGAAGCCGAGCGAGCCGGCGACGACGATGAGCATCGCGGCGACGGCGGGCGTCCAGACGGAGTCGAGGGCGCGGGAGGCCGCGGCACCACCGCGGAAGATCGCGATCACGCGGTCGATCGAGAGCGGCGCGCCGGGGGTGCTGCGCACGCCGGCGGGAGTCGGATACGAAGCCATGAGCGTCGGGGTTGAGGACGAAGCCGTTGGCGAACAGTGCCGCTACCGGCCCTCTAGACCGACTGCCAGCCCCGCCCCGGGTAACCAATTTCGGCCCCTCCGACAGTGCGCCAGATCACCTCGAGGCGTGGCGCCCCGCGTGGCGATGGGCGATCATCCGCGATGCACGAGCCAGCGCCCCACCCCTCGAGCGGAGCTTCGCCTCGCACCGATCGCGACCGCCTCCGCTCGATCTTCGGCGGCTCGGTCGGGAATCTCGTCGAGTGGTACGACTGGTACGTCTACTCCGCCTTCGCCCTCTACTTCGCGAAGGCGTTCTTTCCGCCGGCGAGTCAGACGGTGCAGCTCCTCAACGCGGCGGCGGTGTTCGCGGTCGGCTTCCTCATGCGACCCGTCGGCGGATGGGTGATGGGCCGCTACGCCGATCGTCGCGGCCGGCGAGCCGCGCTCACCGCGTCCGTGCTCCTCATGTGCGCCGGCTCGCTCATGGTCGCGCTCACGCCGGGGTACGCGACGATCGGCCTCGCCGCGCCGGTGCTGCTGCTCGTCGCCCGGCTGCTCCAGGGGCTGAGCGTCGGCGGCGAGTACGGGGCGAGCGCGACGTACCTGAGCGAGATGGCGGGGCAGGCGCGTCGCGGCTTCTGGTCGAGCTTCCAGTACGTGACGCTGATCATGGGCCAGCTCCTCGCGTTAGGCGTGCTGCTCCTCCTCCAGCGGACGATGAGCGTCGCCGCGCTGGAGGAATGGGGATGGCGCATCCCCTTCGTCGTCGGCGCGCTCTGCGCGGTGGTCGCGCTGTGGATGCGCCGCCGCCTCGAGGAGACCGCTGACTTCCGCGCCGAGCGCGACGTGCGGCGCGGATCGCTGCGCGAGCTGCTCGCGCATCCGCGCGCCATCGCCACCGTCGTCGGGCTCACCGCGGGCGGCACGGTCGCCTTCTACACCTTCACGACCTACGCGCAGAAGTTCCTCGTCAACACCACCGGGTGGAGCAAGGCCGACGCGACTCGCCTCTCCGCGATCACGCTCACCGGCTTCATGCTCGTGCAGCCGCTTATCGGACGACTCTCGGACCGCATCGGCCGCCGGCCGGTGCTGCTCTCCTTCGGCGTGCTCGGCGTGGCGGGAACGGTCCCGGTGCTCGTCGCGCTCGAGCGCGCGCGGAGCGAGGCGATGGCGCTGGCGCTGCTCGGCGCGGCGCTGCTCGCGGTGAGCGGCTACACCGCGATCAACGCCGTCGTGAAGGCGGAGCTCTTCCCGACCCAGGTGCGGGCGCTCGGCGTCGGGCTGCCCTACGCGATCGCGGTGTCGCTCTTCGGCGGAACGGCGGAGTATCTCGCGCTGTGGGCGAAGAGCGCGGGCCACGAACGGTGGTACTACTGGTACGTCACGCTCTGCATCGCGGCGTCGCTCGTCGTCTACGCGGCGATGCCGGAGACGAGCCGGAGCGGAGTGATGCGCGACGACTGAGCGACGGAGCGTGTCATCGCGCGAGCCGTTCGGCCAGCGCGAGCGCGTTCGCCGCGGCCGCGCCGGACGCCGTGTTGTCGAAGATGCACCATGTCTCGTTCGAGCGTGCGGACACGTCGCGCAAGCGCAGCGCGAGCGCGTCGAGATAGTCGTCGTCGTACGACGAGTAGTATGTCCGCGGGGAGCCGTGAAGGCGGTAGTACACGAGCGTCGCGTCGCCTCCCGGGATCGCGGCCGCGGGCACCGGCGCCGGATCGGCGGCGACGCGCGCGACACGGTGCTCGGCGAGGAGTGCATCGGCGGCGGCGTCGAACCACGACGGATGCCGCGGCTCGACGGCGACGGGCCCCGTGTGGCGCGCACGCAGCTCGATGAAGAACGGCTTCGCCACCGCCGCATCGAAGTCGAGCTTCGGGGGCAGCTGCACGAGCAGCGGTCCGAGCTTCGCGCCGAGCGAGCGGACCTCGGCGAGGAACGCATCGAGCGCGGCACCCGGTGAAACGAGCCGCTGCTCGTGGGTGATCGTCTTCGGCACCTTCACCGCGAAGGCGAAATCCGCGGGGACGCTCGCCGCCCAGCGCGCCCAGGTGTCGGCGCGGTGCGAGCGATAGAAGCTCGTGTTGATCTCCGCCGCGGCGAAGCGGCCTGCGTAGCGCTCGAGGTGCGACCCCTCGCCGGAGAATGCCGGCTGCACCGCCACCGGCAGCGACCAGCCCGCGGTTCCGACGCGGACGCGACCCGTCACCTGTCCAGCGTCGTCACGTCGTAGATCAGGACCTTTTTCCAGAAGCGCGCGCAGCGCTCGCGGAAGACGTCGTGCACCGGGTGCTCCTGATAGACGTCGTGCCCGTGTGCGTCGGCGAAGCGGACGAGCAGTGCATAGGAGTAGCTGCGGTCGATCACCGGGCGATCGGTCGCCGCGGGGGTGCCGAGCCAGCCCCCGCGCACGGTCTCGATCCCGAGCAGCGAACGAAGCCCCGCCTCCCATTCCGCGCGCTCGGCGGCGGTGAGCCCCTCGCGCTCCCAGAAGTACACCGAGTGTATGAACATGGCGTGTCCTGCCTAACGGTCGGTGGCGCGGCGCAGCCGGGCGACGAATCCCCCGCCCGGGGCGAGCTCGAGGCGCAGCGTGTCGCCGCGGGAGACCTCACGGCTGCCACGCCTGAAGTCCATCCCGTTCCGGTCGGCGTTGGGACCGTCGGCCCAGAGATCCATCGTCCAGCGCCCCTCGCCGAGGAAGGAGAGCGGGACCGGGAGCGTGCGCGCCGCCGAATCGGTCATCGCGCCGACGAACCAGCGGTCGCCGCTGCGCCGCGCGACGGCCGCGTACTCGCCGACCTTTCCGGCAAGGGCGCGCGTCTCGTCCCAGGTCACCGGCACCGAGGCGAGAAAGTCCATCGCCTCGGGCTCGCGGCGATACTCCGATGGCGAGTCGGCGAGCATCTGGAGCGGGCTCTCGTAGATGACGTACATCGCGAGCTGGTGCGCGCGCGTCCCGATGCTCATCGGCCGGTCGAAGACGACGCGGAAGTCGCGCGGCTGCGCGTTGAGCATCGCCCCCGGCGTGAAGTCCATCGGGCCGGCGAGCATGCGGGTGAAGGGAAGGATGAGCGTATGTCGCGGGGTGACCTCCGCGCTCCACTTGTTCCACTCCAGCCCACGCACCCCCTCGAAGGTGAGAACGTTAGGCCAGGCGCGGTTCAGTCCCGCCGGCTTGTGCGCGCCGTGGAAATCCACGAGCAGGTGCCGCGCGCCCGCCTCGCGCGCCGTGCGCCAGTAGAAGTCGACGACCCCCTGATCGTCGCGCTGCATGAAGTCCACCTTGATCCCCTT
>DATAIN010000119.1:0-5565 GCA_036262635.1 Gemmatimonadaceae bacterium
CGTTAGGCAGCGAGACCGGCGGCTCGGTGCGCCAGCCGGCGGCCTTCTGCGGGATCGTCGGCGTGAAGCCGACCTACGGCCGGGTCAGCCGCTACGGCCTCGTCGCCTTCGCCTCGTCGCTCGACCAGATCGGTGTCTTCGGCGCGACGGTCGACGATGCGGCGCTCGGGTTGCAGACGATCGCCGGCCGCGACGTCATGGACGCGACCAGCGCGGACGTCCCCGTCGCCCGCTACATCGAGGCCGAGGGCGCGTCGATGAAGGGGCTCGTCATCGGTCGCCCGAAGGAGTACTTCCCGGAGTTCCTCGACGCGCGCATCCGCGAGAAGTGCGACCGCGCCCTCGACACCTTCCGGAAGCTCGGCGCCGAGATCCGCGACGTCTCGCTGCCGCATACCGACCTCGCGATCCCGGTCTACTACATCGTCGCGCCGGCCGAGGCGTCGTCCAACCTCGCCCGCTTCGACGGGGTGCGCTACGGTCTGCGCGTCGCCGCGGACGGTCTCGCGGCCACCTACGAGGCCACCCGGTCGCGCGGCTTCGGGAAGGAGGTCACCCGGCGCATCCTGCTCGGGACGTACGTGCTCTCCGCGGGCTACTACGACGCTTACTATCGCAAGGCACAGCAGGTCCGGACACTCATCGCGGACGACTTCCGCGCCGTCTTCGACGGAGGCGTGCACCTGCTCTTCACCCCGACCACGCCGTCGCCCGCGTTCCCGCTCGGCGCGAAGGCGGATCCGTACGAGATGTATCTGAGCGACATCTTCACCGCGACCGCGAACCTCGCCGGTGTCCCCGCGATGTCGCAGCCGATCGGCGCCGTGGATGGGCTGCCCATCGGCGGCCAGCTCATCGCGCCGCACTTCGACGAGGCGCGGATGTTCGGCGCCGCCTACGCGCTCGAGCGTGCGCTCGGCGAGGACGCGCGCCGATGACCGCGACCGTCAGCGCCCCGCCCCTCTGGGAGATGGTGGTCGGTCTCGAGGTCCACGTCCAGCTCCGCACCCGGACCAAGGCGTTCTGCAACTGCTCCGCCGAGTACGGCGCCGCGCCTAACGCGAACACCTGCCCGATCTGCCTCGCGCTGCCGGGAAGCCTTCCCGTGCTCAACGCGCAGGCGGTGGAGCTCGCGAGCCGTGCAGCGCTCGCGCTGAACTGCACGCTGAACCTCACCTCGGTGTTCGCGCGCAAGAACTACTTCTATCCCGATCTGCCGAAGGGCTACCAGATCTCGCAGTTCGACAAGCCTCTCGCCGGGAAGGGGCGCGTGCGGATCGGGACGACCGCCGAGGGCGCGGGGATCACTGTCGGGATCACGCGCGTCCACATGGAGGAGGACGCCGGCAAGTCGGTGCACGACCGCTACAGCGGCGCCACCGCGATCGACCTCAATCGGTCCGGCGTTCCGCTCATCGAGATCGTGAGCGAGCCGGACATGCGCTCCGCGGAGGCGGCGGGCGCGTACCTGCGCGTCCTCAAGCAGATCCTCCAGTACGTCGGCGTCAGCGACTGCGACATGGAGAAGGGAAGCCTGCGCGTCGACGCGAACGTCAGCGCGCGGCGCGCCGGGGACATCAAGCTCGGCACGAAGACCGAGGTGAAGAACCTCAACTCCTTCTCCAACGTCGAGCGCGCGTTGACGCTCGAGTTCGCGCGGCAGACCGCGCTCCTCGAGCGCGGCGGCCGCGTCGAGCAGCAGACGATGCTCTTCGACCAGGTCCGGAACGAGGTGCGCCCCAGCCGCACCAAGGAAGGGAGCCACGACTACCGCTACTTCCCGGAGCCCGACCTGCCGCCCCTCGTTCTCGCGCAGGACTTTCTCGACCGGATGAAGGCGTCGCTTCCCGAGCTGCCCGAGGCGCGGCGCGAGCGGTTCGCGAAGGAGTACGCGTTAGGCGAGTACGACGTCGAGGTGCTCACCGCCTCGGCGGCCCTCGCCGACTACTTCGAGGGCGTCGCCCGGCAGAGCGGTGATCCGAAGGCGGCCGCGAACTGGACGATCAACGGCGTGCTCGCCGCGCTCAACGCCGGCGAGGACTCGCTCGAGACCTTCCGCGTGCGGCCGGCCGATCTCGCCGCGCTCATCAAGCTCGTGCGCGACGGCATCGTCGGGCACTCGGCCGCGAAGCAGGTCTTCTCCGAGATGGTGAAGACGGGCGACCGCCCCGAGCAGATCGCGCAGCGTGAAGGGCTGACTCGCGTCGAGGACGACGCGGCGCTCCGGGCCTGGATCGACGAGGTGCTCGCCGAGCACCCCACCGAGGCGCAGCGCTATCTCGCCGGGGAGAAGAAGCTGCAGGGCGTCCTCGTCGGCTTCGTCATGAAGAAGTCGAAGGGGAGCGCCGACGCGAAGAAGGTCAATCAGCTCCTCGCGTCCCGAGCGCAGGGATGATCGGCGACGGAGCGCCCTTCGCGTAGGCGAGGGGCGACTCCGGCATCGTGAAGCGGCGGTCCGCTTCCTCGATCAGCACGGTCTCGCCGCCGGCGCGAAGCGCCTCGCGTCGCACCCGCTTCGCGAGCGTGAGCGCCTCGTCTCCCGCGGGATCGAGCAGGTACGGCTCCGAGCGGTCGATGCGCACCAGGAAGTCGATGACGTAGTCGTAGGCGCGATCCACGTAGCGCACGACGTCGTCGTCGGGGAGGTCCCAGCGGCTCATCTCCTTCGCCACCTTGAACACCCGCTGCCAGGACTCGCTGTCGGTGACGTAGACCATCCCGCGGAAGATGCGCCGGTTGGTCGAGGTGCTGAAGATCGTCGGCGACAGGACGCGGTCGAGCAGCTCGTCCGAGCGGGTGTGATCGAGGAGGATGACCTCCTTCGCGCGGCGGGCGTGCCCCTCGCCGAGGTGCGTCTCGAAGCGGCTCTCCCAGTAGCTGTGCCCCAGCCCCGCCGTGCGCGACGCGACGGCGAGCTGCCGCGGCACGAAGTAGTTGTGTGCGACGACGTCCGCCGCGAGATGGGTGAGATAGCCCAACGCGAAGGCGCGCAACGGCTCGTCGCGCGCCTGGTCGTAGATCTCGAGGCCGACGTGCCAGGCGTGGCAGTGGCGGCCCGGTGCCGCGTACTTCTTCGCGATGCTCGTGTCGGCGGCGATCGACCCGTAGAGGAAGTCGTACGGGAAGGCCTGGAGCAGCGCGGCGACGGAGGAGGGGAGGGTGCCGATCGCGCGGAGCACCGCCTCGCTCAGCATGATGTGCGTCCCCGGGGTCCACGCCCACGCGGTTCGTGGGAAGAGCGCGACGAGCAGCAGCGCGACCGCGGGGAAGGCGAGCGCGCGAACGAGGCGGAGCATCGTCTGCGCTCCGCCCCGCTCGGCCGTCAGGCGCTCCTGGTCAGACGCCGAGCTTGCGGCGCTGACGCTTGATCGCCTTGCGAAGATCTTGCATCTCCGACTCGACGGTGTCCGCGATCCGGTCGCGGGCCTCCTCGAGGAACTCGCCGATCGATTCGCCGATCTCCTCGGCCGGCACCTGCTCCCACAGGTCCTCGCTCTTGTCGGCCACCCACTCGGCGCCGCGCCGTCCTGCCCGGGCGCCGACCTTCGCGCCGCGCAGCCCCATCACCCCCGCCCACTTCGCGCCCTTGCCCATCCCCTTGAGGATCGGAACGAGCGGGCGGTCACCCTTCGGGCCGCGGCGGATGAGGAGCGTCGTCCCGACCCCGATCGCGAGGCCGATCAGCGCCGCGGTCAGGAGGTCGAACTGCTGTTCCCGCGAATCCTCAGAGGTCGCGCGAGCGGATGCGCGGGCCTGCCCGCCGGTCCGCGGCCGCGGTCGTGCTGTCGTCGCCATCGTCGTCTCCCTCGAGCCAGTCGTCGTCCATTTCGGGCGCACGCGTCAGTCGCGGCGCGTTCAGCTCCCCCGGCTCGTCGCCGAGAGTCTCCATCCCCTTCCGCACACCCCGCACCATCGACGCGGTCGAGACGAACGTCTCTTCCGCCTCCTGTTGAACCACCTTCAGCAGCGCGTTGAACTCCTGCAGCCGCGATTCGGTGAGATCCACCGCCTCGCGCAGCTTCTGGTTCGCCGCCGCGATCGTCTGGTTCACCCGCTGCATGTCCACCCGCACCGACGTCGTGATGTAATCCAGATTGTCGGCGACCGTGCTGGCGTGCTTCATCAGCGGATTGACGTCCGCGTAGATCTTGTCCAGCAGCTCGTTGACCTTCTTGTAGCTCTTCCGGAAGTTCCACGCCGCGGGCACCAGCGCCACCGTCAGCACCAGCAGCGAGATCGAGACGAGCCCACTCGCGATCCCCGTGAGCTGCTCGAACCACCCGCGCTCCGTCGCCACCTGCTTCGTGACGATCGTGTCGGGGAGCGTGCCGGCAACCTGTACCAGCCACGCCCCCGCGTGCGTCATCGCGTCGATCATCGTCTCCGTTGTCCGGGTCCCATGGCCCGCGCCCCTCTCGTGCAAAGGTGGGGCCAGCCGAGCCCTGCTGCGCAATCGTAGCCGCGACCCGGGAGAGCCGCAATCGGGAGAGCCGCGTCACGGGCGACGCAGGTCACATCGTGTTCGCACATCCCGAGCGCTCGTGACAGTGCGGCTCGCTTGCGCGTCACGTTCGCGTCTGACCATTCTTCGCGCCTCTCAAACCACACGTCGCTCGCAATGGGTTCCGCACCACAAGCGCTCCAGTACGTCGTCGAGGGCGGGCATCGCCTCTCCGGCACCATCACTCCCTCCGGCAACAAGAACGCGGCCCTGCCGATCGTCGCCGCCGCGCTCCTCGCCGACCAGCCGGTCGTCCTCGAGAACGTCCCGCGCATTCGCGACGTGGAAACCCTCGTCCAGCTCGTGCAGTCCGTTGGCGCGAGCGCCGAATGGACGTCGCGCAATAGCCTTCGCATCCATGCGAAGGAGGTGCGCGCGGCGGACCTCGACCCGGATCTCTGCAAGAAGATTCGCGGGGCGATCCTCCTCGCCGCTCCGCTGCTCGCCCGCTGTGGCGAGGTGACGCTGCCGCCCCCCGGTGGTGACGTCATCGGCCGTCGCCGGCTCGACACGCACTTCCTCGCCCTCGAGCAGCTCGGCGCGACCTTCAAGATCGGCCGCCGCTTCGAGTTCCGGACCTCCGGGCTCCGCGGCGCCGACATCTTCCTCGACGAGCCGAGCGTCACCGCGACCGAGAACGCGATCACCGCGGCCGTCGCGGCGACGGGGACCACGGTCATCGGTAATGCCGCCTGCGAGCCGCACGTCCAGGATCTCTGCCACTTCCTCGTCGCCCTCGGCGCGCAGATCGAGGGGATCGGGACGAACCGGGTGACGGTGCACGGTGGACGCGCCCTCCACGGCGCCACGCATCGCATCGGCCCCGATCATATCGAGGTGGGCTCGTTCATCGGGCTCGCCGCGGTCACGAAGTCCGCGATCCGCATCGAGCGCGCGGGGATCGAGCACCTGCGCGCGATCCGCATGGGCTTCGAGCGCCTGGGTGTCGAGACATCGGTCGATGGAGCGGACCTCGTGGTTCCGGCGAACCAGGAGATGGAGATCCAGAGCGATCTCGGTGGCGCGGTGCCAAAGCTCGAGGATCAGCCCTGGCCGGCCTTCCC
>DATAIN010000120.1:0-1652 GCA_036262635.1 Gemmatimonadaceae bacterium
GATGCTCGCCGAAGCGTCCCGCACGGGAGCGCACACGCGCCCGGTGCGCTGGCGCGCCTGCAACCAGAAGGGGGAGTGGATCCAGCTCGAGTCGATCGCGACCAACCTGCTCGACGATCCGGCGATCCGCGGGACGGTGCTCACCTCGCGCGACATCAGCGAGCGGCTCGCGCTGGAGAGCCAGCTCCTCCAGGCGCAGAAGATGGAAGCGGTGGGGCGGCTCGCCGGTGGCATCGCCCACGACTTCAACAATCTCCTCACCGCGATCCGGATGACGGCGGCGCTCGTCGCCGACGAGCTTCCCGCGGGCTCTCCGCTCGTCGGCGAGCTGCGCGAGATCGAGCATTCGGTGGATCGCGGCTCCTCGCTCACGCGGCAGCTGCTCGCCTTCAGCAAGAAGGAGCTGATCCAGCCGACGCTGATCGACGTCGCCGAGGTCGTGGCCGGGATCGAGCCGATGCTGCGCCGCCTCGTCGCGCGCGACGTGACGCTCGACATCCGCGCCACGCTCCAGCCCTGGCGCGTGCTCGCCGACCGCGGGCAGCTCGAGCAGATCGTGATGAACCTCGCCATCAACGCGCGCGACGCGATGCCGGAGCACGGCATGCTCACCATCGCGGTGGGAGTGACGACGGTGGACGTCGCCACGGCGCGCGCGAATCCGGGATTGCTGCCGCGCGACTACGTGACGCTCACCGTGCGCGACACCGGGAGCGGGATGACGCCGGAGGTGCAGGCGCATCTCTTCGAGCCCTTCTTCACGACAAAGGGCGTCGGGAGGGGAACGGGGCTCGGCCTCTCCACGGTGTACGCGATCGTGCAGCAGTGTGGAGGCGCGATCTCGGTGCGCAGCGCGCCCGGCGAAGGCTCGACCTTCACCGTCTACATCCCGCGCGCCGTCACCATCGACGTGTCGCCCGAGCCGATGGCGACGGTGACGGGCGCGCCGGGCGGACGTGAGACGATCCTCGTCGTGGACGATGAAGAGACCGTGCGGACGGCGGTGCGTCGCATCCTGCAGAAGTTCGGCTACGAGGTCGTCGCGGTGCCCGACGGAATGGAAGCGCTCGAGACGCTCGAGCGGGAGCGCGGACGCATCGCGCTGCTCCTCACCGACATGGTGATGCCGGAGATGAACGGCCGTGAGCTGGTGGAGCGCGCCGCGGCGCTCTTCCCCGCGTTGCGGATCGTGGTCATGTCGGGGCACACGGAAGACCCGTCGCTGCGGCAGGGGCAGCTCGCCGGCGAGCACGCCTTCATCGCGAAGCCCTTCACGATTCCCGATCTCACGGCGACGATCCGCCGCGTGCTCGATGGAGCGCCCGCCGACGCGGAGAGCGTCAGCCCGGTCGGAACACCCACAGGGTGAGCGCGACACCCTCGCGATAGAAGTCCGGCACGCTCCCCTCGCGCACGAACCCGCGGGCGCGGAGGAGCGCGAGCAACCCCTGATGCTCGGGGGAGTCCGCGACCTCGGCGACGACGATGCGTGCGCCACCGGAACGGAGCGCACCGGTCGCCGCACCGAGGAGCGCGCGGCCCACGCCGCGACGTCGTGACGACGGGCGCACACTCAACCAGAGGAGCGCGCCGGTACCGCGCGTGCCCGCGACCTCGCCATGGAGCACGATGCCCGCGAGGTCACCGGTGTC
>DATAIN010000121.1:0-11310 GCA_036262635.1 Gemmatimonadaceae bacterium
GCGGTGCCGAGGCTCGTATAGCGGTGCAGCAGATAGCCCATCGCCCCGAAGAGGGTGGCGAAGGCTGCGACGTTAGGGACCGTGAGGCGCGCGCCGATGGTCGGCGGTTCGGCGCCCGGCCTCGGCGCGGCCTTCGCCTTCCGCTCGACCCCGAACAGCATCGCGCCCACGCCGAGCACGAGCCCCGCGAGGAAGGCGCCGAGGAAGACCTGCGTGAGACCCATCAGCGCTCGAGGTTCTGGCGGAAGAACTGAACCGTCATCGGCCAGGCGCGTTGGGCGGCCGCGCGGTTCGCCGCCTGGTCCTGCGCGCGGAGGAAGCCGTGTCCGGCGCCGGGGAAGATCTGGTACGTGAAGCTCTTGCCGAGCGCGCGCATCGCCGAATCCGCGGGAGGGATGGTCGCGTCGACGCGCGCGTCGTTCTCACCGTAGAGGCCGAGCACGGGCGCGCGAACGCTCGCGAGGCTGGCCGAAGCGGGAGAGGTGCCGTAGTACACGACCGAGGCGCCGAGATTCGGCGAATGCACGGCGTGGGCGAAGGAGACCCCACCGCCCCAGCAGAAGCCCACCACTCCGTACCGCGGCGCGGCGGCGGGTAATGCCATTCCGTACGCGGCGGCGGCGTCGATCTGGCGCTGAACGACCTCGGGATCGAGGGTGCGGATCGCCGCCATCGCGGTCTGCATGCCGACCGTGTCGGTCGCGCTCTGCGGAATCTTCCCGGTGAGGAAATCGGGAGCGATGGCGATGAACCCGTCCGCCGCGAGCTGGTCGGCCACCGAGCGGATCCAGGTGCTGAGCCCGAAGATCTCGTGCACGACGACCACGACGGGCGCCTTCGTGCTGCGTTGCGGGTAGACGACATACGCCCGCACCGAATCGCCGGCCTGCGCATCGGTGCGGATCGTCACCCACTCGCCGTGGCGCGGTGAGCGCTGCAGCCGCGCCATCGCCATCACGTTGCCTGGGGCGATCGACGGATCGTCGTCGACGGACACCGTCACCTGCACGCCGCCGGCAGGATGGTCGTGAGCGGCCGGAGAGGGCGAGGTTGTCGTGGTGGTGGAGGCGCGGCTGCAGCCGGCCGCGACGACGAGAAACGCGGCGGCGAGAGCGCGAGAATGCAGAGGCATGGTCGGTGGGCGGCTCGGCGAATGAATACGGTGGACGAGGCGCAACGCTCGGGCCCTGATGTTAGTGCCCCTCGCGGCGCGACGCGAGCGGCAGCGCCGACGCATGGGCGGGCGCTCGATTAAGTTCCGGACTTCCTTATGGAAGTCCAGATCTTCGGGGTCAAGAAGAGCGCCGACACGCGGAAGGCGCAGCGATTCTTTTCCGAGCGGCGGATCAAGGTGCACTTCGTCGACCTGATGGAGCGCGCCGCCTCGCTCGGCGAGCTCCGCCGCTTCGCCCAGAAGTTCGGCATCGATGCGCTGATCGACCGCGATTCGCGCCGCTACGCCGAGCTCGGGCTGGCACATGCCCGACTTTCCGACGATCGCTGGATGGACAAGCTGGTGGACGAGCCGCTGCTGCTGCGGATGCCGCTCGTCCGGAACGGATCGCAGCTCACCATCGGCGGCGCCGAGGAGCAGTGGAAGCAATGGGTGGAGAAATGAGCCGGGAGCAGGAGTCGTGAGCCTCATCGCGGTCTCCGGAGTCGGCGTCGAGTTCGGCGCGACGACGCTCTTCCGTGACATCACCTTCACGATCGCCCGCGGCGATCGCTGGGGGATCGTCGGCCGCAACGGGATCGGGAAGACGACGCTCTTCAAGCTGATCACCGGCGAGCAGCAGCCGACCAGCGGCACGGTCGCCCGGGCGGGGACAGTTCGCGTCTCCCTCCTCGAGCAGCATCGCACCTTCGACGGCGCGGAGACGGTCTGGGGCGCCGCGGCCGGTCCCTTCGCCGAGCTGCTCGCCCTCGAGCAGTCGCTGGCCCGCCAGGCGGAAGCGTTAGGCAGCGACGCGTCGGAGCAGGCGATGGCGCGGTACTCGCGCGACCTCGAGCGGTTCGAGCGCGAGGGCGGCTACGAGATCGCGCCGAAGGTAGACGCGGTGCTGCACGGCCTCGGCTTCGACCCGGAGAAGGCACGCACGCAGCCCATCGCGCAGCTCAGCGGGGGCGAGCGCGGCCGCCTCGGGCTCGCCCGGCAGCTCTCGGCGCCGGCCGACGTCCTCCTCCTCGACGAGCCGACGAACCACCTCGATCTCGAGACGACGGCGTGGCTCGAGCAGTACATCCGCGATCTCGATGCGACGGTCGTCGTGGTCAGTCACGACCGCGCGTTTCTCGAGGCGGTCGCCGATCACGTGCTGCACTTCGAGAGCGGAACCGCGTACGCCTACAGCGGCGGCTATGCCGACTTCGTCACCCAGCGCGCCGAGCGGCGGCTCGCCGAGCAGCGTGCCTTCGACAAGCAGCGCAAGGTGATCGCCGCGGAAGAGGACTACATCCGCCGGAACATCGCGGGGCAGAACACCAGGCAGGCCAAGGGGCGGCGCAAGCGGCTCGAGCGCATGCCGCGGCTGAGCGGGCTCGCGGGCGAGGCCGGAGTGATGGCGCTCTCGCTCCGTGCCGCGGAGCGCGGGGGCGATCAGGTGGTCGTCGCCGAGCACGTGGACGTCGCGGTCGAGGGACGCACGCTGCTCCGCGACTTCTCGACGCGGGTCCACCGCGGCGACGTGATCGGCCTCATCGGGCCTAACGGTGCGGGGAAGACGACGCTGCTCCGCACCATCGTCGGGGAGCGACCGCCGCAGGGAGGCGAAGTGAGAGTCGGCGGATCGATCGCGCTCGCCTACTACGACCAGCAGCTCGGCAACGTGCCGATGGGGAAGACGCTCTACGACGTCATCGCCGATCTCCGGCCGACGTGGGGGCGCGGACCGGTCCAGGGGCACCTCGGCCGCTTCGGCTTCTCGGGGGACAGCGTCCTTCGCACGACCAACATGCTCTCCGGCGGCGAGCGGGCCCGGCTGGCCCTCGCGATCATGATGCTCACCGGCGCGAACCTCCTCGTGCTCGACGAGCCGACGAATCACCTCGACGTCGAGTCGATCGAGGCGCTCGAGGAGGCGGTCGAGGGGTACGACGGCACCGTGATCCTCGTCAGCCACGACCGCGCGCTTCTCCGCGCGCTCGTGACGCGAGTCTGGGTGCTCCACCACCAGCACATCACCGATTTCCCCGGCACCTTCGAGGAATGGGAGACGGTGAGCGCCGAGCGCGCGCACGCCGCCGCGGTCACCGCCGAGGAAGAGGCCGAGCTGCGACGGGTGCACGAGCGCCAGAAGACGGCGCGAAAGAGCGAGACGCGCGAGAAGGAAGATCGCGCCGTGCGGGCGGCGCAGCGTGCCGTCGAGGACGCGGAACGGGAAGTGTCGCGCCACGAGGCGCGCGTCGCCGAGCTGACGAAGGTGCTCGAGGATCCCGAGCTCTACACCACGCCGGACGGCACGAAGAAGGCGAAAGCGTTAGGCAGCGAGCTGGACGCGGCGAAGCGCGCGCTCGACAGGGCGATCGGGGCGTGGGAGAAGGCGGTGGAGGCGGCGGAGCAGCGCGCCTGACGAGGGGCCGGGTTCCAGGTGCCGGGTGCCCGTAACGCCGCACTGACTGGCCCCCGGCTCCCGGAACCCGGAACCCGGGACCCTAGAACTCCCCGATGAACCCGATCTCGGGCTCCAGGCGCTGGCCGAACTTTTCCTGGACGCACTTCTGCGCGAACGCGATCAGCGACCGCACGTCGGCCGCCGTCGCGTGGCCGAGGTTGACCATGATGTTCGCATGGATGTGCGAGATCTGCGCGTCGCCGATGCGATAGCCCTTCAGTCCGCACTGGTCGATCAGCCGCCCCGCGCCCACCCCTTCGATCTTCTTGAAGATCGAGCCCGCGCTCGGGTGCCACTCCAGCCACGGATGCTTGCCGCCCCTCCAGCTCAGGTTCTCCTGGGCGATGCGGTGGAGCGTCGCCGGATCGCCCTGCTCGAGCTGGAAGGTCGCAGAGAGCACCACGTCGTGGCGGTGGTGGAGGATGCTGTCGTCGTAGCCAAACCGCATGAAGTCGCGGTCGGCGACGATGCGCTCGTTCTGCTCGGTGAGCAGCTCGGCGCTCTCGAAGACCTCCGCGATGAACATCGTCCGCTCGCGGGCCGGCGCCGGGGAGAGGAAGTGCAGGTTCTGCCAGATCGCGCCCCCGACCGTGCTCGGGATCCCGACGTAGTGCTCGAGCCCCGACCATCCGCGCGCGAGACACTCCTTGATGATGTCGGCGATGATCGCGCCGCTCTCGACCCAGAGCTTTCCGTTTTCGGCGAACGAAAAGTGCCGCGCGGTGTTTCGTATGACGAGGCCGCGGAATCCCTTGTCGCCGATGAGGATGTTGGCGCCAAGCCCGAGGATGAACAGCGGAACCTGCAGCTCGCGCGCGGCGATGATCGCTTCCGCGAGCTCGTCGGCCGAGGTCGCCTCGAAGAAAAGATCGGCCGGCCCGCCGATCCGGAAGGTCGTGAAGGGACCGAGTGGAACGTCGCGTCGCGCGCGGCCCTTCGGCAGGCGCGCCTCGAGCGCGTCGAGCATATTCAGCGAAGTCGAAGTCATTGGCAACGAAATGAAACGGGCGCGCGGCTTCCGAGCGAGCGCGACAGTCGGTGGCCGGACCAGCACCAGCCGAACCAGTACCTACCGTAGACGATGATCACCGTCCGAAAGTCGCACCGCGCTCACGCTCGCCTCGCGAGCGGGCTTCTCACCCTCGCTCTGCTCGCGAGCGGCGCCGTACCGAGCGTCGCCACCGCCCAGGCGAAGGCGGCGACGGGCAGCGCCGCGGCACGCGGCGCGCTCGAGCGGGCGACGCTCGAGAAGGTGATCAGGCGCGAGGTGCTCCCGAACGGAATGGAGATAATCGTCGTCGAGAACCACGGCGTCCCCCTCGCGACGATCGAGATCGACGTGCGGAACGGCGCCTTCACGCAGGCCCCGGGCTACGAGGGGCTCGCGCACATGTACGAGCACATGTTCTTCAAGGCGAACGCGGATCTCCCCGAGCCGGAGGCGTTCGTCGACCGCGCGGGGGAGCTCGGCGCGATCTACAACGGGACGACCACTGAGGAGCGCGTCAACTACTACCTCACCATCCCGGCGGACAGCCTGCGCGGCGGGATCGAGTTCATCGCGTCGGCGCTGCGCTCCCCGCTCTTCCGCAGCGATGAGCTGGAGCGCGAGCGGGCCGTCGTCATCGGCGAGTACGACCGCGCCGAGTCGAATCCATTCCTCGCCCTGACCAACGAGACGGGGAAGGTGCTATGGGGGAGCGCCTGGTCGCGGAAGGATGCGCTGGGCCAGCGCGCGGCGATCCTCGCGACGACACCCGAGAAGCTCCGGGCGATCCAGAAGAAGTACTACGTCCCGAACAACAGCGCGCTCATCGTCGCCGGCGACGTGGTCCCGGACAGCGTCTTCCGCGCGGCGCGCGACGCATTCGGCGACTGGCCACGCGCCGCCGACCCCTTCACGGCGGATCCGATCCCGCCCGTGCCGCCGCTGACGCAGAGCCGCGGGATGGTGATCGAGGCGCCGATCAACACGGTGATCGTGCTGGTGCAGTGGCAGGGGCCCAGCGTCGGGAAGGATCCGCAGGCGACGTACGCCGCCGACGTCTTCTCCGACGTGCTGAACCAGCCGAACTCCGGATTCCAGCGCCGGCTCGTCGACAGCGGATTGTTCCAGGAGGTCGGCGTCAACTACTACACGCTGAATCAGGTCGGGCCGATCAGCATCAGCGGCACGACCAGCCCCGAGAAGCTGAAGGACGCGCTCGCCGCGCTCGACAGGGAGATCGCGCGCTTCGCCGAGCCGGGCTACCTGACGGCGGCGGAGCTCGAGCCGGTGAAGCGACAGCGTGCCGTCGGCACCGCGATGGGACTCGAGCGCGCCTCGGGACTCATTCACACCATCGGGTTCTGGTGGAGCGTGGCGAGCCTCGAGTACTTCATGGGATACACGGACAACATGGCGAAGCAGACGACGACGGACCTCCGCAACTACGCGGCGAAGTACATCGTGAACAAGCCGCGCGTCGTCGGCGTGATGATCGATCCCGAATCGCGGGCACGGCTCGCCCTGAAGGACGCCGACCTGCTCGCGACGGGGGCCGCCCGATGAAAGCGCGCACGATGCTCGCCGCGGCGCTCCTGTGTGCCGCGGGCTCGGCAGGGGCGCAGGCGCCGACGGGCGTGGAACGAAACGGCACGAAGGTCGCCGTCTCGGCCAGCACCGACGACTTCCTCGTCGACGGGATTCACGTGGTCCTCCGGCGCACGACGGCCAACGACGTCGTCGCGGCGAACGTCTATCTCCTCGGCGGAACGCGGCAGCTCACCGACAGCACGCAGGGGATCGAAGCGATGCTTCTCGCCGCCTCGGAGCGCGGCACGAAGCGCTTCAGCAAGGAGGCGCTCCGCGCCCTCACGGCGCGACTCGGCAGCAGCATCGACATCGATCCGGGAGTGGACTGGACGATGATCGGCTCGCGCGGGCTGCGCGACAGCTTCGACTCGACCTGGATCGTCCTCGCCGATCGGGTGATGGCGCCGCGGCTCGACTCGACCGAGGTCGAGCGCGTGCGCGAGCAGCTCCTCATCGGCGCGCGGACGCGCCGCGACTCTCCCGACGCGCTCGTCCAGGCGGTCGCCGACAGTGCGACGTGGACGCGACATCCCTACGCGCTCGAGCCGTTAGGCACCGTGGAGTCGCTGAGCCGGATCTCGGCCGCGGATCTCCGTCGCTACCTGCGCGAGCAGATCGTGAAGTCGCGCATGGTGGTCGTCGTCGTCGGCAACGTGGAGCGCGCGCAGGTCGAGCGGCTCGTCCACTCGACGCTCGGCAACCTGCCGGCGGGCAAGTATCAGTGGACGCCCCCGCCGACGCTCACTGCGACGGCCGCGACGCTGAGCGTCGTCCCCCGCTCGCTGCCGACGAACTACATCCTCGGCTACTACGCGGGACCTCCCGCATCGAGCGCGGACTACCCCGCCCTGCGCGTCGCGACCGCGGTGCTCGGCGGACGGCTCTTCGCGGAGATCCGCAGCCGGCGCAACCTGACGTATGCCGTGGACGCGCCCTTCATCGAGCGCGCTGCCTCGGCGGGCGGGCTGTACGTCACCACCACCTCACCGGAGACGACGCTCGGGCTGATGCAGGTGGAGGTGCAGCGGCTGAAGGACGAGACCATCGACCCGAGTGGGCTCGAGCGGCTCGTGCAGCAGTTCATCACCGAGTACTTCCTGAACAACGAGACGAACGCGGCGCAGGCGGACTTCATCGTCCGCGGGCTGTTGTATCGCGGCAGCGTGCTCGCCGCGACGCCGGACCGTTTCGTGGACGAGCTGCGCGCCGTGCGCCCCCAGGACGTACAGCGGGTAGCGCGGACGTACATGAAGGGCGTTCACTTCGCGTACGTCGGCGATCCGGCGAGCGCACCGCGACGGGCCGCGGCGAAGTTCTAGCCGGGAGACCAGCGGGCGAAGCCGGAACTGCCGGAACTGCCGGAACTGCCGGGGCGCCGCGCCGGACCCTTTTGGCTTTGGTAATCACAGAGAGCGACGCGAGGACCACAGAGAACACGGAGCAGGACTCAGCGCGCTCTCGAATCCAGCTCCCGACGCACGTCGTCGAGCGTCACACCTAACGCGTGGAGCGCGACGAGGGTGTGGTACATGATGTCCGCGCCCTCCGCGGTCGCCCGCGCGACGTCCCCGTCGGCGCAGGCGATGGCGAGCTCCGTCGCCTCCTCGCCGAGCTTCTTGAGGCGCAGGTTGCGGTCGGCGAGCAGCCGTCGCGTGTAGCTCGGCTTCGCTTCCGCTGACGCACCGGCGCGCGCGAGGAGGGTCGCATCGAGCGCGCCTAACGCGTCGGCGGCGAGCGCCGTCTCGCCGAAGCAGGAGCGCGACCCGGTGTGGCAGGCCGGACCTGCCGGCTCGACGCGGGCCAGGATCGCGTCCCCGTCGCAATCCGCCGAGAGCGAGACGACTCGCTGCACGTTCCCGCTCGTCGCGCCCTTGTGCCAGAGGCCGCGGGTGCGAGAGCGGTAGTGCATCTCCCCCGTTGCGACCGTCCGCTCGAGCGCCTCACGGTCGGCGTGCGCGACCATCAGCACCGCGCCGGTGCGCGCGTCCTGCGCGACGACGGTGACAAGGCCGCCACCCTTGGTGAAATCGAGCGAGTCGAGGTCGATCACGGCCCGTCTCCCGCGCCGAGGATCTGGCGCACCTCGCCGGCCAGCGCGGCGTTCGTCGCGATCGCGCTTCCGCCGAACGCGGTGACGCGCCCCTTCCAGTCCGTGAACACCCCGCCCGCCTCCTCGACGATGGGGAGAAGGGGAGCGGTGTCCCATGCCCCGACGATGCCGTCGGTCATCACCTCGGCGCGCCCGGTCGCCACGAGCAGATAGCCGTAGCAATCCCCCCACGAGCGCGCGACCGCGCTGCGCCGGGCGAGCGCGCGCCACGGCTCCGCGCGCTCCGGCGTCTTCGTGAAGCGCTCGTCCGTGGTCAGTACCGTCGCCTGGCCTAACGTCTCGACCTGCGAGACGGCACAGCGGCGTCCATTCCACCAGCACCCCTCACCCGGCGCTGCTCCGATGATCTCGTTCACCGCGGGAAAGTAGGCCGCCCCGGCGACGACACGCTCGCCCGTCGCGACCGCGACGAGGGTACCCCAGAGGGGCACGCCGCGCACGAAGGTCTTCGTTCCGTCGATCGGGTCGATCACCCACCGGTACTCCGCTCCAGGGCGAATCTCTCCGTGCTCCTCGCCGAGGATGCCGTGCGTCGGGAAGCGCTTCTCGATCCAGTCGCGCGCCGCGCGCTCCGCGTCGCGATCGGCCACCGTCACCGGCGAGCCATCCTGCTTCCACTCGACCATCACGCCCGCGCCGAAGTGACGGAGCGCGATGTCGCCCGCCAGCCGCGCCACGTCGGCGGCCGCCTCGAGGAATGAATTGCCGCTCACGCAGCCCTCCGCCGCACGGGGACCTTCGCCTTCGCGAGAATCGTCTTGATCTCGCCCACCGTCGTCATGCCGTCGTGGAGGATCCCGGCGACGAGCGCGGCGTCGGCGTGCCCCGCGTCGAGCGCGTCGAGCACGTGCGACGCGCTCCCGGCTCCCCCGGACGCGATCACGGGAACGCTCACCGCGTCCGCGACGGCGCGCGTGAGCTCGAGGTCGTAGCCGTCGCGCGCTCCGTCGCGGTCGATGCTGGTGAGCAGGATCTCGCCCGCGCCGCGGTCGACGCATTCCCGCGCCCAGGCGACCGCCTCGAGCTCCGTCGCGGTCCGCCCCCCGCGCGAGTAGACCCGCCATCCAGTCCCCTCGCGCCGCGCGTCGATGCTCGCGACGACGCACTGCGCGCCGAAGCGCTGGGCAGATTCGGTGAACACGCCTGGTCTCTCGATTCCCGCCGTGTTGATCCCGACCTTGTCCGCGCCCGCCCGGAGGGCGCGGCCGACGTCGTCCGCGGTACGGATCCCCCCGCCGATGGTCAGCGGGATGAAGAGCCGCTCCGCCGTCCGCCGCGCCAGCTCGAGCAGCGTCGAGCGCTCCTCGGCGCTGGCCGAGATGTCGAGGTACACGATCTCGTCGGCGCCGTCGCGCTCGTAGCGCTCGGCGAGCACCACCGGATCGCCAACGTCGCGCAGCGACTCGAACTACACCCCCTTCACGACGCGCCCGCCCGCGACGTCCAGGCAGACGATGATCCGCCGGGTGAGGCTCACGGCGTCACCTTCAGCCCGACCGACCCCTTCGTGCTGAACACCACCCCATCGTCGGCGAGCGCATCGCGCAGGCAGAGCCCGAGCGCCTTGAACCCCGCCTCGACGATGTGGTGCCGGTCGCGACCGCGCAGCACGCGGATGTGCACCGTCGCCTTCGCGTTATCGGCGAAGGAGCGCATCCAGTGATCGTAGAGCGACGAAGGCAGCGGCCCGCGGTAGTACGGTCGGCCGCCGAGGTCGAGTGCGCACTCGACGAGGGCATCGTCCATCGGCACGACCCGATGTGCGTAGCGTGCCGCGGTCGCGGGCGTCACACGCTCCACCGCCGCGCCGACGCAGATCGCGACGTCCTCGATGGTGTGATGCGCGAGGTCCCCGGTCGCCGTGATCTCGAGATCGAGCCCCGAGTAGCGTGCGAGCGTCACCATCATGTGGTCGAGGAAGGTGATCCCGGTGCGCGACGAGCCGCTGCCTTTCCCGATCGTCGCGCTGACGCGGATCTTCGTTTCCTTGGTCTCGCGTTCGACCACGCTCATGCGATGTTCCTCATGCGGAGAATTCCGATGCGACGGCGCGCGGGTCGAGCGCGCCGGTGTAGAGCGCCATCCCGATGACGGCGCCGGCGATGCCGCGGTCGGCCAGCGACCGCAGGTCGTTCATCGTCGTGATCCCACCTGAGGCGAGCACTGGCGCCTCGCTGCGCTCGGCGACGTCTTCCATGAGGAAGAGATCGGTGCCGCGCATCTGGCCTTCCATGTGGACCGCGGTGACGAGCACTCCCGCGAGCGGACTTTCGTTCAGCTCGTCGATCACGTCGAGCACGTCGCGATGGTGCTGCTTCTGCCACCCATGCGTCACGACCTTCCGGTCGCGAACGTCCGCGGCGACCACGAGCTCGCCGGGAAAGACGCTCGCCATCTCGTGCAGCCAGTCCGGCTCCTCGATCGCACGCGTGCCCAGCACCACATAGTCCGCTCCGTCCGAGAGCAGACGCTCGATCGCCTCCTCGCTGCGCACGCCGCCGCCCACCTGGATGCCGACGTCGTTCATCGTGAGGAGGTCGCGAACGATGCGCTCGTTGGAGCCGCGCCCGGTCGCCGCGTCGAGATCGACGACGTGCAGCCGGGTGAAGCCGGCGTCCGCCCAGCTCCGCGCGACGCCGCCGGGATTCGGCAGCCGCACACGTTCCGCTGCATACGAGCCGCCGACCAGCTGCACGCACGCACCATCGCGGATGTCCACCGCGGGAATCGCGATCATCGAAGCGCCTCCTCCACCATCGCGGCGAGCAGCGACACGCCCTCGCGCGAGCTCTTCTCGGGATGAAACTGCACGCCGGCGACACTCCCTGAACGGACGGCGGCGGGGAAACGATCGTCCCCCTCGGTGGTCCACGCCGTCACGACGCGCTCGTCCTCGGGGCGACAGACGAAGCTGTGCGCATAGTATGCGACCTCGAGACCAGCGCGCGCGAACGCGGGGTCGGCCGCGTCATCGACGCTGTTCCATCCGATATGCGGGATGCGCGGGCTGCGAA
>DATAIN010000122.1:0-2611 GCA_036262635.1 Gemmatimonadaceae bacterium
GCCGCGCCGGGACGCCGTCCCACTCGATCTCGACGACGCGGACCTCGGCGACGGTGGTGCTGCCCGCGCGGTGAACGACCTCGATCTCGGTCGAGGCGCCGGGGACGAGTGGGTGGCCGAAGTCCTCGCCGATGAGCTCCGCCGTGGGCCGGCCGAAGAGCTGCTCGGCGGCCGGGTTCACGAAGCGGATCGTCCCCTCGGCGTCGACGATGACGATGCCGTCGGCGAGGCGCTCGACGATCTCGCGCAACGCCTGCTGGGCGAGGGCGCGCGCCGCCGCGGCGGTGGAGCGCGGCCGCAGGGCGCTCGTCGAGGGGTCCCGCCCGGCGTGCATGCCTAACGGTCTTCGTCGTACGTGACGAGGCCGCTCAGGACGCCGCTCACGTTGGTGAACGGGTCGCCGATGTGCATTCCCTTTCCGTCGATCGCGTACTCGCGGATGCGCGTGTCGTGCGCGGAGCCGCGCATCTTGAGCACGACCAGCCCGCGCCGCATGACGCCGAAGGTCTCGACGTAGCGGAGGAGCACGATCGTGTCCGTGAGCGTGGAGATGTGCTTCTCCGTCACCGACGTCCCGCCGAGGAGCGAGGGCGACGTCGAGGTGAAGAGCCCCGTCGTCTCCTTCTTCTTGAGGAAGGACGTCAGGCTGATGACGAACTCGCGGAAGCTCCGCAGCGACGAGACGCGCTCGAGCGCCGAGAGCGAGTCCACGGCGACGCGGTTGGGCTGGAAGTCGGCGATGATCTGCTGCATCTCGACGAGGTGGTCCTCCATCGCCATCGCGTGCGGATAGCGGTTGACCACCATCAGCCGTTCCTTCCGCTCCATCGCCTCGAAGTCCATCCCCCACGCCGCCGCGTTCCGGAAGAGCTGGTCCTTGCTCTCCTCGAACGCGAAGAGGAGGCTTCGCTCCTTCGCCTTGAAGCCGCCCTGCATGAACTGGGTGACGAGGAGCGTCTTCCCGGTGCCGCTCGCCCCCGAGGCGAGGATGATCGAGTCGCGGAAGAACCCGCCCCCGCACATCCCGTCGAGGTCCTTCAACCCCGAGGTCACGCGCACCGTGGAGGAGCTCTGGGTGAGCTCGATCTCGGAGAGGGGGATGACGACGATCCCCTCGCGGGTGATGGTGAAGGGGAACTCGCCGCGCTGGTGCGGCGTGCCGCGCATCTTGAGGAGCTCGATGGTGCGCCGGCGACGCTCGTTCTCGAGGACGTTGCGGAGGATGATGACGTTGTCGGCGACGAACTCCTCGACGCCGTTGCGCGTGATGTCGCCGTACTCGTCGGTGCGCTCGCCGGTGAAGACCACCGTCGCCCCGATCTGCTTCAACGCCGCGGTGATGCGCAGGAGCTCGGCGCGGAGCATCGCGTGGTCCTGATGCTGGACGAAGAGCGCGTCGAGCGAGTCGAGGACGACGCGTGTCGCGTTCACCTTGCGCACCGCGTGGTCGATGCGCGCCACGAGCGCGCCGAGGTCGTAGGAGCCGACGACCGTGGCCTGGCTGTCGGGGTCGGGGGCGGCGTCCACGAACGCCCACATCCCCTCGTCCTCCCAGCGCGCGATGTCCCAGCCGAAGCCGAGCATGTTGGCGCGCAGCGCCGAGGGGGGGTCCTCGAAGGTCACGAAGACGCCCCGCTCGCCGGCGGCGATGCCGGCGGCGAGATAGTGCACGGCGAAGACGGTCTTCGCGCTCCCGGCGGTGCCGGCCACGAGCGTCGTCCGCGCGCGGGGCAGCCCACCTTCGGCGATCGTGTCGAAGCCGGGGATGCCCGTCCGAAGCTTCGGAAGGTGCCCGCCGCCTGTGTGCTTGCTGGGGGTCATGAACGCTCGGGAATGTCGGGGGAGGCTGCGTCGAGCCCGAGCGCGACGAGGACGCGACCGGTGTCCGAGAGGTCGCCGGTGACCCGGCGACGCGGCAGCGGTTGCTCGCGCACCAGCGTCGGCGTGGTGAGGATGCGCTCGGTTTCCGCAGCAGCAGGGGCCTCGAGCACATCCACGGTGGTGCAATGCGCACCCCCGCCGAGGTGCTCGGCGCAGATGCGTTCGAGGTTCGCCTTGGCCTGCCGCGTACGCGGCGAGTCCCCGGCGACGTAGAGCGTCAGCCTCAGCTGGTTCATGGAACGGAAAAGGGTGCGTCGCTCGAGGCGACGCGCCCCGGGGGAGCAAGCCCCGTTCCAGCCTCGATCGCTACAGTTTGGGCAGCTGGATCATCGTGCACGCTTTCTGCACGAATGCGCAGGCAGCCGACGATTGAACGGCGGCTGCCGGCTGCCCGCTGCCGGAGACAACGCGCGCCTAGCTTCCGGCCTTGCTCGTCGCTGTAGCTGGCAGCTTGAAGCTGGCAGCTGGCAGCTGGAGTTCGCGCCGCTCCCCGATCTGCTGCCGCCACATCGCGTAGTACAGTCCCTTGAGCTCGAGCAGTTCCTCGTGCCGCCCCTGCTCGACGATGCGGCCGCGCTCGAGGACGAAGATCCGGTCGGCGTGGAGCACCGTCGACAGGCGGTGCGCGATGAGGATCGTGATCGCGTCGCTCGACGCGGCGACCTCGCGGATCGTCTGGCTCACCGACTCCTCGGTGATCGAGTCCAGCGACGATGTCGCTTCGTCGAAG
>DATAIN010000123.1:0-4229 GCA_036262635.1 Gemmatimonadaceae bacterium
TCTTCGACCAGGCGAGTGGCGAGGCGATCGGCGGCGTTTAGATTTCGCCCGTCGCAGGGTCGCACCCTCACCTTCCCCACAAGTCCATCGATGCAGACTGATCGCCGAGCCGCGCTCTCGCTCGTCGGCTATTCGTTCCTGATCCTGTTCGTCGAGCTCGCCTTCATCCGCTACATCTCGGCGTACGTGCGGGTGTTCGGGTTCTACCTGAACATGGTCGTCATCGCGACCTTCCTCGGCATGGGGATCGGGCTCCTCCGGTCGCGCGAGGAGCGGCGCTTCCGCTGGATCGCCCCCGCCGCGATCGCGCTCCTCTTCGCCGCGGTGAAGCTCTGGTCGAACTTCATCGTCCGCACGCAGAAGGACCCGAACGAGCACATCTGGGCCATCTACGGCGAGATGCACGGCACCTGGGGGAAGGTCGGGATCGTCCCCACCGTCCTCATTCTCTTCACCCTCGCCGCGCTGGTGATGCTGCCGCTCGGCGCGGCGATGGGAACGCTCTTCCGCCGCTTCCGCCCGCTCACCGCCTACTCGCTCGACATCGTCGGCAGCCTCGGGGGGATCGGACTCTTCGCGCTGCTCAGCGCGCTGCACACCAAGCCGGTGGTCTGGTTCACCATCGCCTTCGTCGTCTGGACGCTGCTCTCCCTCGGCACGGCGCGCTACGCGGCGGCGATGGCCGCGGCGGGCGCGGCCGCGGTCGCGCTCGCGGCGTGGACCACCGGGCCGATGGAGTACTGGTCGCCTTACTACCGGATCAACCTCATCCCGATCCGTTACGCGACGAGCCTCCACGTGAACGGCTCGATGCACCAGTGGATCCTCGACGCATCCCCGGAGGGAGCGAGCAAGGACAGCGTCCTCGCCGGCGTGCGCGCGGCGTATCTCGCGCCGTATCGCCTCGCGCCGCGGCTCGACACGGTGCTCGTCGTCGGCGCGGGGACGGGGAACGATCTCGCGAACCTCCTCGAGCTGGGCGCGAAGTACGTCGACGCGGTGGAGATCGACCCGACCATCGTCGCCATCGGCCGCGAGCGGCACCCGCGTCACCCGTACGCCGACCCGCGCGTGCACGTCACGGTGAACGACGCGCGCGCCTTCCTCCGCCAGACCGCTCGCAAGTACGACGCGATCGTCTTCGGCACCCTCGACAGCCAGACGCTGCTCTCGGGGATGGGATCGCTGCGCCTCGACAACTACGTCTATACCGCCGAGTCCTTCGACGCCGCGCGCGACCGTCTGCACCCGGACGGCGTGATGATCACCTATCACATGTCGCAGTATCCGTACATCGGCGCGAAGATCTACCAGACGCTGGAGAACTCCTTCGGCCGCGCGCCGGCGGTGATCCGCTACAAGCCCTGGTATCTGTTCAACTTCACCTTCATCGCCGGCCCGAAGGTGGACGCCGCCGCCCTCACCGCGGACTCGAGCGTCGCCGACCTCCGCATGAACGTCGCGCTCCCGCACGACGACTGGCCGTATCTCTATCTGCGCAAGCACACCGTCCCGACGCACTATCTCACGGTGCTCGCCGGGATACTCCTCATCGCGTTTCTCTTCGTGCACTTCGGGGCGCCGGGCACCCTGCGCGGGCGCGGCGACTGGCCGATGTTCTTCCTCGGCGCCGGCTTCCTGCTCGTCGAGACGAAGAGCGTCGCCGAGATGTCGCTGCTCTTCGGCGCGACGTGGTGGGTGAACGTGCTGGTGTTCGCGTCGATCCTCGTGGTCATCCTCTGCGCGAACGTGCTCACCGCGACCGGGCATTCCCCGCCGCGCAGGGTGCGCTTCGCCGGATTGTTCGTCTCGCTCCTCCTCGCCTACCTCGTCCCGGTGCGCTCGCTGCTCTGGCTCGGGATGACCGGGCAGTGGGTGCTCGGCGGCCTGCTCGTCGCGCTGCCGGTGCTCTTCGCCGCGCTCATCTTCGCCGAGCTGTTCGAGTCGCGCGCGGACACTTCGCGCGCGCTGGCGTTCAACGTCTTCGGCGCGGTGGTGGGCGGAGTGCTCGAGTACCTCTCGATGGTGACGGGGACGAAGGCGCTCTATCTCATCGCGGCGGCGGTGTACGCGGCGGCCTTCCTCTCCCTGCGGCGCGGGGAGGGCTCGAGCGAGAGCGCGACGCCGGCGCTGCGCGACGCGGCATGACGCCTCGTTCCGGGCACGGAGTTCGCGGCATTCGCGTTGGACTCACGATGACGTCTCGACCAACACCCTCCGCTCCGCCCATGCGCACCACGACATCGCTCCCCGCCGCGCTCCTCGCGCTCGCCGCGCTCGCCTGCTCGAACGACGCAAAGCTCCAGGACACCGCCATGCACGGCGCCGCCGGCACCGTCGGCGACACCTCCGCCGCGACCGCGAACACCAGCGGCACCGGTGCGTCCGCGGGCGGGAGCAGCGCCGGCATCTCGAAGGTGAAGTCGATCCCCGGCTTCCAGACTCCCGAGTCGGTGCGCTGGGATGCCGCGTCGAGCCAGTGGTTCGTGTCGAACATCAACGGCTCCCCGCTCGCGAAGGACGGCAACGGCTTCATCTCGCGCCTCACCCAGGACGGCGCGGTGGACTCGCTGCACTTCATCCAGGGCGGGAAGAACGGCGTCACCCTCAACGGGCCGAAGGGGATGGCGACGGTGGGCGACACGCTCTTCGTCGCCGACATCGACGCGGTACGCGCCTTCAGCAAGAGCACGGGGAAGCCGATCCGCAGCTGGGAGCTCGCCGGCCAGGGCGCGAAGTTCCTCAACGACGTCGCCGTCGGGCCTAACGGCGACGTCTACGTCACGGACACGCAGGTGAGCTTCAACGCCGACGGCTCGGTCTCGCACACCGGCACGGATCGCATCTTCGTCATCGGCCGCGACCGCCGCGCAGCGACCATCGCCATCCAGAACGACTCCCTCGGCCGCCCGAACGGCATCGCCTGGGACGGCGCGGGCAATCGCTTCATCGTCCTCTCCTTCGGCGCGCCGACCGTCGTCGCCTGGACACCGGGGAGCAAGTCGGTGACGACCATCGCGACCGGGAAGGGCCAGTTCGACGGCGTCGAGATCGCGAAGGACGGCCGCGTCCTCGTCTCGAGCTGGGCCGACAGCTCGGTCTCGGTGATCAACGGCAACTCGCTGACACACCTCGTCACCGGCGTCGAAGCCCCCGCCGACATCGGCCTCGACCCGGCGCGCGGGCTGCTCGCGATCCCGCTCTTCAACAAGGGACAGGTGGAGCTGTACCAGCTCGGGGCGCGGTAGCGGCTCGGCGCTCGGCGAACTACGCAACGCGGATCGGGCGGATCGAGCGGATTGGTCGGATCGGTCGTACCGAGGGCCTGGCTCCTCAGCCGCGGCAACGGTGCACGAGCCCGGAGTTTTTTTGGGCACGCCGGGCGGGATAATCTCGCCCGGCGTGCCCCAACCAGCATTCGGGCTCGTTGTACGTGAGGGTGACGACGGAACCCACCGCCTCACGGAGCGATCCGACAGATCCGCCCGATCCGCTAGATCCGCGTTGCGTAGTTGGAAAGGCCGCCCGATCTGCCGTTGCGTCGTTGAAAGGCGGCCCGCGTTGTATCACGCCGGGTCAACGGAGCCGGGCCTTCAGCCACAGTGCCGCGTCTCGCGTCGCCGCATCCGGGAGCCAGTGGCCGGCGTCGTACCAGCGGAGCTCCTTCGGCTCCTCGGCGGCTTCGAAGAGGCGCCGGGCCTGATCGGCGCGGACGGTGCGATCGCGGGTGCCGTGGACCATCAGCAGCGGACGACCGGCGAGGCGGCGCACGGAGCGGATCGGGTCGGCGACGGTGCGCACCAGTCGCGTGAACGGCGTTCCCTCCGGCAGGTCGCCGCCGGCGGCGAGGACGAGTGCGCGCGCGTGGTCGCTGCGCGGCGCGACCATGACGCCGAGGAAGGCGCCCATCGAGTAGCCGACGATGGCGAGGCGATGGCCGTCGACCTCCTCGTGCTCGGCCATCCACTCGAGTGCCGCCGCGCACTCGGCGAGCGCGGCACGCCATTGCGAGAGGAGGACGAGCGGATTGCGCACCGCGTCGAGCTCGATCTCGCGATCGCGCTCGCCGTGCAGCGGCAGGTCGATCGAGAGCGACGCGATTCCCTTGTCGAGCGGCTCCCGACCGACGGCGTCGGCCATCTGCTCCTTCCGCGAGCCATAGCCGTGCAGCAGCAGCGCCGCCGGCGGACAGCTCGTCGCCGCGGGGAGGAGGAGCACCGCGGGCACCA
>DATAIN010000124.1:0-1650 GCA_036262635.1 Gemmatimonadaceae bacterium
CGCGGTTCATGCAGAGGACGACGGGCGCTGCGCCGAGGCCACGCCGCGGGCGCGGCCATCGCTCTCTCGCCGGCGGCCCCTTGTGGCCGCTTCACGGCGGTGCTAGCGTCGGCCCCTCGTTGAACGAGGCATCTCCAACTCTCGCCCAGGAGCTACCGATGCACTGCAGCCCGCGCTTCTCCCGTTCGTCGCTCGCCACCTGCATGGTCGCCCTGCTCACCATCGCCTGCTCGAAGGGCGACTCGGGCGCGAGCAGCACCGACACCGCCGCCGCGACGGCGGGTGACGCATCCGCGTCGTCCGAGACGGGGGCCAGCACGGGGAGCGTACACCTCGAGGTCGGAAGCGGCCCGCACGCGGGGACGTACGACGCGCCGATGACGAGCGGCGGATGCAGCTACGGCCTCGCCGGCGAGAAGTCGTGGGGGAACCAGTACTCGATCGACAGCAAGGATCCGAAGCAGTTCAGCAGCCTGCAGCTGATCGTGCCGGACACGAAGGCCGCGGCTGGTGGAACCTCGACCTTCGAGCTCATCGCCGCGTTCGGCCCGCTCTTCGGCGACGGCGCGACGCGCTACGACGTCAACACGACGAACGGCTCGAAGAAGGGGAGCGGCAAGGTCACCGTCGAGGACCGCGGCACCAGCGGCAAGGTGACCTTCGACGTGAAGACCGCCGACGGGGTGCCGCTGAAGGGGACGATCGACTGCACGACGGTGATGAGAACGGGGTGAGACGCTCGGAGCTCGACGCTCGGCAACTGCGGCTCGGCAACTGCGGCTCGGCAACTACTAAGGGCTTCAATAGGGTAACTGCAACCACTCTTCGGTACGCCGAGGCGGCGAGGTGGGGAGAACTGCAGGGGTAAGCGTTCTCCTGGCCGTTCTCACCGTCTCACCGCCTCGGGCGTTCCTCGAATGTGGTTGCAGTTACCCTATGAAAGCCCCCCAACGTGTGATGCTCGACCGGTCGCGACCTCGACGGGCGCGCACCAAGCTCGCATTCGGGTGCACCGCTCCCGACCTCCCAGCACCGGGCTCTTGTACGGTGAATCCTCACGTTTGCGGCGGGGGTAATACCGTCGTCTTTCCTGGGTGCGACCCGACAGCATCGCCCGCGGCCGTCGCGTAGCTTCGCCATTGGCTGCCTGACGACCCATGGCCGCACGTCCGACTCCCATTCCGACATCGATCGACGCATGCGAATAGCCGTTCCACGAGAGATCACCCCCGGCGAGCGCCGCGTCGCGCTCACCCCCGAGATGGTCGCCCGGCTGATCAAGGCCGGCCACACGGTGAGCATCCAGACCGGCGCGGGTGAGGGCGCGGGATTCGGCGACGACGCCTTCGCGAAGGCGGGGGCGACGCTCGTGCGCGAGCCCGCCGCGCTCCACCGCGAGGCCGACGCGATCGTGAAGGTGCAGCGTCCGATGTGGAGCTTCGCCGCCGAGGCGAGCGAGGCCGAGCTGTACCGACCTGGCGCGGTGCTCATCGCCTTTCTCAAGCCGGGGAACGATCCCGCCGCGCTCGACAAGCTCGCGTCGCGCAACGTCACCGCGCTCGCGATGGAGCTGGTGCCGCGCATCAGCCGCGCGCAGTCGATGGACGCGCTCTCCTCGCAGGCGACGATCGCCGGCTACAAGGCGGTGCT
>DATAIN010000125.1:0-3829 GCA_036262635.1 Gemmatimonadaceae bacterium
GGACACGATCATCAATGCGATCTTCTACTTCATCCCCGGCCTCATCTGAGCAGGCGGTCCTCCGCGTGGAGGACCTCACCGGCCCGACGCCGCGGCCCGTCATCCACGACGTCACCCTCGCCGTTCCGCGAGGCGCGACGCATCTCGTGATAGGACCGATCCAGGCGGGGAAGTCGATGCTCATGCGCCACATCGTGGGACTGGAGCATCCGGTGAGCGGGCGGATCTTCCTCGAGGGCGCCCGCGTGGACGGAGCCGCGGATTCCGATGCGCAGCTCCGCCGCCTGCGCGCGCGGCTCGGCGTCGTCTTCGAGGGGTCGGCGCTCATCTCGCGCCTCAGCGCCGTCGAGAACGTCGAGCTCCCCCTTCTGGAGCACAGCCGCGTGACGCCCGCCGAGGCCCGGGATGCGGCGCGAGAGTTGCTTTCCGAGGTCGGCATGGCGGACGCGGCCGAGCGAACCGCGGAGGCTCTGGGCCGCTCGGCGCAGCGCAAGGTCGCCATCGCTCGCGCGCTCGCGCTGCGGCCGGCGATGATCCTTCTCGACGAGCCGACGCAGGGGCTCGATGCCCACGCGGCGCACGAGATCGACGACCTGCTGCGGGCACTGCAGGCTCGCTATGGCTTCGGCACGCTGATATTCTCCCACGAAGTGAGACACGCCTTCGGAATGGCCAGCGAGATCTACGTGATGGCGGCGGGAGCGATCGTCGCTCGCGGCGATCGCGACCAGCTGCAGGAGAGCGGCAACGAGGTCGTGCGGCAGCTCCTCCACCGCCGGACGGGCACATGACCCCGCTCGCCCGCGAGCAGCGCTACGGCATCGTCGCCTTCCTCGGCACGGCCGCTGTCGTGCTGGCGGGGCTCGTGGTGTTCTCCCATTACCCCGCGCTGTTCAATCGCGGCCGCGAGTATCACGCGATCTTCAGCAGCGTTGCGGGGCTCAACGTCGGTGACGAGGTGCGCTACGGCGGCCTGCTCGTCGGCGCCGTCACCGACATGGATCTTTACGAGAAGGACCCGACGCGCATCGTCGTCACCTTCCGCGTGCGGCGAAAGACGCCCGTCCGCGCCGATACGCGCGCGTCGATCACGCAGGTCGGCTTCCTCGGTGCGCCGTATCTCAATCTGACTCCCGGACGTTCGGATGCGCCGACGCTCGCCGCGGGTGGCACGGTGCCGACCGACGACCAGATGAACTTCCAGGACGCGTTGAGCCGCCTCGCCTCGTTCTTCGAGCGAGCGGACACGATCCTCAGCGTCGCGGAGCGACTCGCGAAGTCGTCGCCGCTCGACCGCATCGACCGGACCCTCGATCAGGCCGAGCGGCTCGTCGCCACGGCCAACCGCGGCACCGAGCAGGTCTTTGGTCGCCTCGACCTGACCACGCAGCGGCTGGACGCGGTGCTCGGGCGCACCGACCAGCTCATCGCACGGCTCGACACGACCGTCAGGTCGGCGAGCCCGCAGCTCGCGTCGACGCAGAAGGAGGCGATCGCCACCCTGCGCGAGATGCGGACCCTCACCGCGGATCTTCGTGACGCGATCAATCAGGGGGGCGGCGCCGACGAGCTGGTACGCAACCTCGCCTCGACGGCCGACAACCTCGCCCGGCTCACCTCGCGGATCGAGCGTGATCCGACGAGCATCTTCAAGCCGCGCGAGCTGCCGAAGAAGACCGTCGGCCCGAAGGTTCGTGACTGACGGCCCGCCGACGACTCGCATGCCGTCGCTCCGCCTAACGCTGCGGCTCCTTCCCCTCATCGCGGCGCTCGGCTGCCCCTTGCTCGGGAGGAATCCGCCGCCGCGGGAGCTCTACCGGCTGGCACTCCCCGAGGCGCTGAAGATCGACAGCACCAGGCCGGCGGCGGTGGATGGCGGGAACTACCCGCTCGATGGAACGCTCGCGATCACGCAGTACGTCGCGCCCGGCATCTACGGCGATCCGGGGATCGTGTTCCGGATCGACGATACGCAGTACGGCTCCTACCCGAACCGGGAATGGGCGGTGCCGATCGGCGAACAGATGGGGATGCTGACCGAGCGCGTGCTCGCGCGCATGCCGCTCACGGCCGAGCGTGCGGTGTTCGACCCGCCGTCGCAGCGCTCGCAGACGTACATTTGGAGAGCGACGATCCGCGAGTTCGAGGAAGTGGACCGCGGGTCGCGCGTGTTCGCCGCGGTCCGCATCGACGCGCGAATCGTCCGTGCCTCCGACGACAGCATTCTCTGGTCGGGCACGAGCCACATCGAGCGCGGCGCGCGATCCTCGAGCATGCCGGGGATCGTCCAGACGCTGAGCGATCTGGCGGCGGAAGCGGTGACGGATCTCGTGACGCGCGCCCGCGCGGAGCTGAAGGGGCGGCGTCCCTGAACGGAGCATCTGTCCGAGAGGTACGATGAATCCCGAACGACTGACCGTGAAATCCGGCGAGGCCGTCAACGAGGCGGTGTCGCTCGCCCGCCGCGCCGGCAACCCACTCGTCTACGACACCCATCTGCTCCTCGCGCTGCTCTCCCAGGATGAGAGCATCGTCGTCCCCGTGCTGCAGAAGGTCGGCGCGAGCGTCGCTGCGCTCCGCGAGCAGGTGGAGCGCGAGGCGGCTCGCCACCCGAAGCAGAGCGGCGGTGGCCAGCCGGGGATGTCGCGCGAGCTGAATCAGGTCCTCGACCGCGCCGAGCAGGACGCGAAGGAGCTGGGCGACGAGTACGTCTCCACCGAGCATCTCCTGCTCGCGCTCTCCGAGGTGAAGGGCACCGAGACGAACGCCATCCTCACCCGCGCCGGCGCGACGCCAAAATCGCTGCGCGACGCGATCGAGGGGGTGCGCGGCGCACACCGCGTCACCGACCAGACTCCGGAGAATCAGTACCAGGCGCTCGAGAAGTACACGCGCGACCTCACCGACTCCGCGCGCGCCGGCAAGCTCGATCCGGTCATCGGCCGTGACGAGGAGATCCGCCGCGTGATTCAGGTGCTGTCGCGGCGGACGAAGAACAATCCGGTGCTCATCGGCGAGCCGGGCGTCGGAAAGACCGCCATCGTCGAAGGACTCGCCCAGCGCATCGTGAACGGCGACGTCCCGGAAGGGCTGAAGAACAAGCGCCTCGTCTCCCTCGACCTTGGCGCGCTCATCGCGGGCGCCAAGTTCCGCGGCGAGTTCGAGGAGCGGCTCAAGGCGGTCCTCAAGGAGATCACGAGCGCCGAAGGCCGCTTCATCGTCTTCATCGACGAGATGCACACCCTCGTCGGGGCGGGGAAGGCGGAGGGCTCGATGGACGCGGGGAACATGCTCAAGCCGATGCTCGCGCGCGGGGAGCTGCGCGTCGTCGGCGCGACCACGCTGGACGAGTATCGCACGCACGTCGAGAAGGATCCCGCGCTCGAGCGCCGCTTCCAGCCGGTCTACGTCGGCGAGCCGACGGTCGAGAACACCATCGCGATCCTGCGCGGCCTGAAGGAGCGCTACGAGGCGCACCATGGCGTGCGCATCACCGACGACGCGATCATCGCCGCGGCGACGCTCAGCCATCGCTACATCGGCGACCGCTTCCTCCCCGACAAGGCGATCGACCTCGTCGACGAGGCCGCGTCGCGGCTGCGCATCGAGATCGACTCGATGCCGCAGGAGATCGACGAGGTCGAGCGCCGGGTGATGCAACTCGAGATCGAGCGACAGGCGCTGCAGAAGGAGCGCGACCCGGCCGGTGTCGAACGGCGGCAGACGATCGAGCGCGAGCTGGCCGAGCTGCGGGAACGCTCCACCGCCATGAAGGCGCAGTGGCAGAAAGAAAAGGAGACGCTCGGTGCCGTCGGCCGCCTCAAGCAGC
>DATAIN010000126.1:0-1631 GCA_036262635.1 Gemmatimonadaceae bacterium
ACGCCGATGACCTCCTGTTGACGATGGATCTCGACGCGTGCCTCGACCGGTTCGTCGTCGATCGCCGGCGTCTGGTCGCTCGCCTCGAGATGCTCAGCCCCGCGGAATGGACCCGGAGGGCAGACCATGGTGAGTATCGCAGCTATTCCGTCTTCATCATGTTCCGGCATCTCGCGCTGCACGATTTCCTGCATGCCTACCGTATCGAGGAGCTGTTGCTCCGGCCTGATTGGCCACCGACGTCGGATGGCCCGGCGGCCTGACGCGTGACGATGTCGTCCGAAGAGCTCACCTACCAGTTCCCGATCGAGCCCGCGCAACTCGTGCGGGCATCGAGCGCGGTCACGCGCCGAGCCCAGCGGCCGGGTCCGACTCTCGCGCTGATGGCGGTCGCTCTCGCGCCGATCGCGTTCGCAGTCGTCACGGAGCAGGTCGATCGCGTGCTTCCTCCGTACCTGCTGGTCGTGACGACGATCGGGCTCCTGTCGCTCGGCGTCATGTGGCTTCATCGATTCCGGTTGCGCCGTCAGGTGGCCGAAACGCCGCTGATGCGCGGCGTCCAGAGCTACCGCCTCACGGTCGATCACCTCGAATGCACGAGCGAGTTGGGATTCTCCTCGCTGCGATGGGAAGCGATCACGGAAGCGGCAGAGACGGAGGAGTTCTTCCTCTTCTACTTCGTGAAGAACCGCGCGTATTTTCTGCCGAAGGCCGTGGTGGGCGGTCCGTTGGAGGAGGAACGACTCCGCGCGTTTCTCCGCGCTCGCCTGGGCCCGCGGGCGCGTCTCGAGGACCCGGTCGTGCCCACCGCGTAACATGGCGCCGCGGCTTCGCAGGGGAGCCAGGCAGCAACGGAGAATGAGACGTGTTCGAGTTCAAGCGGGATGCGAAGGTCTCTCCATCGGCGTGTGCACGGTGCGGCAGCGCCCGAACGGTCGTTGGCACCATGCGCGCCGAGGGTGAGGTTCGCTTCCTCCCGCGCGGGCTCCGCTGGTGGAAGCTGAGCGGCGGCGTGCCGCTCGTCCCCGACAGCGTGCAGGCGTGTCTCGATTGCGGCAGCCTCGTGGGAAGCGTCGATCCTGCCGAGCTGCGGCGGACCGTCGAACGCGCGGGCGACGACGAGCTGCGGACGGTGCTCGCGCGCCCCCGCGGCCGTTAGGCGCGCGCGCCGACTCGTAGACTCTCGACAGCCAGCCAATGCTCGCGCTGCTCGCGGCGCTCACGGTCGCGGCGCCGACCACCTGCGGAACGCCCGATCGTCATCGCGACGTCTCGCCGCACAACTACGTCTTTTTCCGGCGCGACCATCGACGCATCGCCGACACTGCCTTTCTCGCCAACCCGGGCATCGTCGGCGCCCTGCTCACGTACACGTGGCGCGAGCTCGAGCCGACTCCCGACCACTACGAGCTCGGCGACATGCGTCGAGACCTCGCGTTTCTCAGCGGTCGAGGGAAGCGCCTGTTCATCCAGTTGCAGGACGTGTCGTTCAGCGAGCAGGTCGTGACTCCGGACTACCTGCGGTCGGACACCGCGTATCACGGCGGCATCGCGCGAAAGTACGAACGCGCGACTGGCGACAGCGCGCGATTCGATGGCTGGGTCGCTCGACGGTGGGACCCGGCGGTGCG
>DATAIN010000127.1:0-4640 GCA_036262635.1 Gemmatimonadaceae bacterium
GTTGCGGAGATCGACGAGCATGAGGTGGTTGTCCGTCCCGCCGGAGACGACCTGGAAGTTCTTCGCGCTCAGCGCGGCGGAGAGTGCCTTTGCGTTGTCGACGATGGCCTGGCAGTACTGCTTGAACTCCGGCTGCAGCGCCTCGCGGAAGGACACGGCCTTCGCGGCAATGACATGCTCGAGCGGGCCGCCCTGCGTACCGGGAAAGATCGCCTTGTCGATCGCCTTCGCGTGCGGCTCGCGGCAGAGGATCATCCCCCCGCGCGGACCGCGTAGCGTCTTGTGGGTGGTGGTCGTGACGATGTCGGCGTGCGGCACCGGCGACGGATAGAGTCCCGTCGCGACGAGTCCCGCGAAGTGCGCCATGTCCACCATGAACAGCGCCCCGATTTCCTTCGCCACCGCGGCGAAGCGGGCGAAGTCGATCGTCCGCGAGTAGGCGCTGTAGCCGGCGATGATCATCTTCGGCTTGTGCTGCCGCGCGAGCTGCTCCATCTGCTCGTAGTCGAGCAGACCGTCCTCGTTCACGCCGTACGAGATCGCCTTGTACGTCTTGCCCGAGAAGTTGACGGGCGAGCCGTGGGTGAGGTGCCCGCCGTTCGAGAGATCCATCCCGAGGAAGGTGTCGCCCGGCTCGAGGAAGGCGAAGAACACCGCGGCGTTGGCCTGCGCGCCGGAGTGCGGCTGCACGTTCGCGTGCTCGGCGCCGAAGAGCTGCTTCGCGCGGTCGATGGCCAGCTGCTCGACGCCGTCGACGAACTCGCAGCCGCCGTAGTAGCGCTTCCCCGGGTAGCCCTCGGCGTACTTGTTGGTGAGCGGAGAGCCCATCGCCTCCATCACCGCGGGGGAGACGAAGTTCTCGCTGGCGATCAGCTCGAGCCCCTCGTTCTGGCGGCCGATCTCCTTCGCGATGAGCGCGGCGATCTCCGGATCGGCCGCCGAGAGCGCGCGTCCGGGGGGGCACTGGTCCCACTGCGACCACTTCATTCGATCTCTCCGTCGCTGACGTCGGGGATGTCGCCCTTGCGCTCGATCTTCTCGACGCGCCGCTCGTGGCGGCCGCCCTCGAAGGGCGTCTCGAGGAATGTCTTCACGATCTTCTCCGCATCGGGCTCGGTGAGGAAGCGCGCCGGGAGGACGAGCACGTTCGCGTCGTTGTGCTTGCGCGCGAGCTCGGCGATCTCCGGCGCCCACACGACCGCGGCGCGGACGTGCGGGTAGCGATTGGCGACGTACGACATGCCGAGCCCCGTGCCGCAGAGCAGGATTCCGCGCTTCGCCTCGCCCTCGGAGATCTCGTGGGCGAGCGGGTGCGCGTAGTCGGGATAATCCGTGCTCGCCTCGGAGTTGGTGCCGAGGTCCTGCACGTCGTAGCCCATCTTCTTGAGCACCTCCTCGAGCTTCTGCTTCATCTCGAAGCCGGCGTGATCCGAGGCGATCGGAATCCGTTCCTTCGGCGCGGGGCTCGTCATCGTCGCTCTCCTACTTGTTCGGCCACTGCGGCCAGGTCTTCACCATCAGCGCGACGGAGCGCAGACGGCGCTCGGCGAGCCGGTCGGCGGCGCGGTAGGTCGGGATGCCGTCCTTCTCCGCGATCTCGAAGACGCCGAGGATGGTGTTGTAGATCTCGTCCGCCTTGCGGAGCGAGCGCGTCGCGTCCCAGCCGGCCAGCTCGCTGTAGACGTTGATGACGCCGCCCGCGTTGGCGACGTAGTCGGGCGCGTAGAGGATCCCCTTCTCCTCGAGCATGTCGCCGTGCCGCTCCTCGAGCAGCTGGTTGTTCGCGCCGCCGGCCACGACCTGCACCTTGAGCTGCGGGATCGTCTTGTCGTTGATGATCGCGCCCAGCGCGCAGGGCGCGAAGATGTCCGCCTTCTGCGAGTAGATCTCGTCCGGCGCGACGGCGGTCGCCCGCGTCTCCTCGACCACCGTCTTCACCTTCTCGGCGTCGATGTCGGTGACGATGAGCTTCGCGCCGGCCTTGGCGAGCTCCTTCGCGAGGTAGTAGCCGACGTGCCCGCACCCCTGCAGCGTGATCGTCTTCCCGGCGAGATCATCCGACCCGAACTTCTGCTTCGCCGAGGCCTGGATCGCGCGGAAGACGCCATGGGCGGTGACGGGCGACGGATCGCCCGAGCGGCCGGCGAGACCCGCGACGTACTTCGTCTCGTTGAAGACGTAGTCCATGTCGCTCGGGCTGGTGCCGACGTCCTCCGCGGTGACGTAGCGCCCGCCGAGTGACTCGACGAAGCGCCCGTGCGCGCGGAAGATCATCTCGCGGTTGCGCATCTTGTTGTCGCCGATGATGACCGACTTGCCGCCGCCGAGGTTGAGGCCGGCGACGGCGTTCTTGTAGGTCATCCCGCGCGCAAGGCGCAGCGCGTCGACGATCGCCTCCTCGTCGCTCGCGTAGCTCCAGAAGCGCGTCCCGCCGAGCGCGGGTCCGAGCGTCGTGCTATGGATCGCGATGATGCCGCGGTATCCGGCGGAGGTATCGCTGCAGAGCACGAGCTGCTCGTGCCCCATCTCGGCGATCCGATCGAAGAGTTCCATGTTTCTCGGATATTGGTTAGTGAATGCTCTGATACCGATGCGGGAACACGGGAAACGGCGATGCGGGGTGTCCGCCTGCGGCGGGATACCGCGATGCGGAATGCGAACATGCGGGAACAGCGATGATGGGACCCGCATCGGCGCGTCTCGTATCGCGGTATCTCGAGCTCACGCATCGCTGTTTCTCGTGACCCCGCATCACCCCCGCATCAAGTCGTCGCATATAACTCTCTCGCCACGACGAGCCGCTGGATCTCGGATGTTCCCTCGTAGATCTCCGTCACCTTCGCGTCGCGGAACAACCGCTCGACCGGGAAGTCGGTGATGTACCCGTAGCCGCCGAAGATCTGGACGGCCTGAGTGGTCACCCACATCGCGGTCTCGCTCGCGTAGAGCTTGCTCATGCTGCTGAACTGCGTGATCGACTCGCCGCGATCCTTCGCCGCCGCGGTGGCGTGGAGCAGGGCGCGCGCCGCAGTGACGCGCGTCGTCATGTCGGCGAGCTTGAACTGGATCGCCTCGAAGTCCTTGATCATCGTCCCGAACTGGCGGCGCTCGCCGGCGTAGCGGAGCGAGTGCTCGAACGCCGCGCGGGCGATGCCGATCGACTGCGCCGCGATCCCGAGCCGGCCGTTGTCGAGCGAGTGCAGCGCATACACGAAGCCGCGGTGCACGTCGCCGAGCGCGCGGTCGCCGGGAACGCGCATCCCGTCGAAGGAGAGCGACACCGTCGGCGAGGCGCGCATCCCCATCTTGTCCTCCTTCTTGCCGACCGAGAAGCCGGGGAGATCGGGCGTCACGATGAAGGCACCGATGCCTTTGGCTCCCTTGCGGTCGCCAAGGCTATCGGTACGAGCCATCACGATGATCACGTCGGCCTCGTTGCCGTGCGAGACCCAGGCCTTGTTTCCCGTGATCACCCAGTCGTCGCCATCGCGCACCGCCTGCGTACGGAGCGACGCGGCGTCACTTCCCGACTCGGGCTCGCTGAGGGCGAAGGCGCCGAGCATCTCGCCGCGCGCCATCGGCGCCAGGAAGCGACGCTTCTGTGCCTCGCTCCCCCACCTGAGGATCATCTGCGTGGGAAGCGAGTTGTGGACGCCCATGAGGATCGAGACCGCGGCGTCGACCGCGGCGATCTCCTCTAACGCGACGAGATAGGTGCTCGTGTCGAGCCCGAGCCCGTCGTACTCGGGCGGGATCAGCATTCCGAGGAAGCCGAGCTGTCCCATCTTGCCGACCAGCGAGCGCTCGAAGTGCCGCTCGCGGTCCCACTGCACGGAGTAGGGCGCGATCTCCTGGCGCGCGAAGTCGCGCGCGACGCGCTGGATCTCCCGCTGTTCCTCGGTGAGATGGAGGAGAAGTCGCGGCTGTGCCATGAGACCGTGAAGGCTAGCGGCTCACGACGCGTACGAGTAGAACCCGCGCCCCGACTTCCGGCCGAGCCAGCCCGCGGCGACGTATTTCCGGAGGAGCGGGCAGGGCCGGTACTTCGGGTCGCCGAGCCCCGCCTGAAGCACCTCGAGGATCGCGACGCAGGTGTCGAGGCCGATGAGATCGGCGAGCGCGAGAGGGCCCATCGGATGGTTCATCCCGAGCTTCATCACCGTGTCGATCGCCTCCGGGGTGCCGACGCCCTCCATGAGGCAGTACACCGCCTCGTTGATCATCGGCATGAGGATGCGATTCGCGACGAAGCCGGGGTAGTCGTTCACCTCGACCGGGGTCTTCCCCACCGCCTTCGCCAGCTCGAGCGTCGCGCGCGTCGTTTCATCCGACGTCGCTAGCCCGCGGATGACCTCGACGAGCTGCATCACCGGGACCGGGTTCATGAAGTGCATCCCGATGACCTTGTCGGGACGCGTCGTCTTCGCCGCGATCTCGGTGATGGAGATGGAGCTCGTGTTGGTGGCGAGGATCGCGTTCGGCGCCGCCCTGTCGAGATCGCCGAAGATCCGGAACTTGAGGTCGCGATTCTCCGTCGCCGCCTCGACGACGAGGACGGCGCTGCCCGCGGCAGCGACGTCACGGTTCGTATCGATCCTGCCTAACGTCGCGTCCTTGGCCGCGGCATCGATCGTCCCCTT
>DATAIN010000128.1:0-3886 GCA_036262635.1 Gemmatimonadaceae bacterium
GGCGACATCCCGCGCGACGCGGTGGAGGCGCACGGTGCCGCGTACGAGGCGGAGATCGCGCGGCTGGGCGGGATCGACTTCCAGCTCCTCGGCATCGGCAAGACGGGGCACATCGGCTTCAACGAGCCGGGCTCCGGCGCCGAGAGCCGGACGCGCATGGTCACGCTCGACGCTGTGACGCGTCGCGACGCCGCCGCCGACTTCTTCGGCGAGGAGTACGTGCCGAAGGAGGCCGTCACGATGGGCGTTGCGACCATTCTCGAGGCGCGCGAGATCGCCATCCTCGCCACCGGCGAGCACAAGTCCTTCATCGTGCGCCGCGCGGTCGAGGGCGACGTCGACGTCGAGGTCGCGGCGACCTTCCTCCAGAGCCACCCGAACACGACGTTCTACGTCGATCGCGCGGCCGCGGCGGAGCTCACCCGCATCAAGACCCCCTGGCTGCTCGACGAGGTGCAGTGGACGCCGGACCTCACCGTTCGCGCGGTGGTCTGGCTCTCGGAGACCTCGGGCAAGGCGATCCTCCACCTGACGCAGCGCGACTACGCCGAGCACAAGATGTCCTCGCTCGTCGCGCGCTACGGGACGCCCGGCGCTGTGAACGGCGAGGTGTTCAACAACCTCGGCGCGAAGATCCGCGGCAAGAGCAAGCTCCCGCGCGGGCTGCGGACGATCTGCTTCTCCCCGCACCCCGACGACGACGTCATCTCGATGGGCGGCATCCTCCGCAAGTTCGTCGAGAACGGGAACGACGTCACCGTCGCCTACATGACGAGCGGCAACATCGCCGTCTTCGACCATGACGTGCGGCGCTACGTCGACTACACCGTGCGTCTGGCGCACAACGGGCATGGCGACCCGAAGTCGGCCGACGCGCTCGCGAAGAAGGTGCACGACTTCTTCGACCGGAAGAAGCCGGGCGACGTCGACATCCCCGAGGTGCTCGACATCAAGCGGATCATCCGCGAGGCCGAAGCGATCAGCGGCATCGAGACGGTCGGGCTTCCCGCCGAGAAGGGGCGCTTCCTGAACCTTCCGTTCTACCAGACCGGGAAGGTGAAGAAGGATCCGATCGGCCCGGAGGACGTCGCGATCGTCCGCGCGCTCCTCGAGGAGATCAAGCCGGAGCTGGTGTTCGTCGCCGGCGACCTCTCGGATCCGCACGGCACGCACCGCATGTGCAAGGAGGCGGTCGATCTCGCGCTGCAGGAGCTGTATGGGGTGGGAGCCGCCAGGCGCGAGGAGCAGGCGTCGGAGCGCAGCGGAGACGCTTCCAACAAAACGCAGACTTCCGGGCGCCCGGGGCGCCCGGAAGTCTGGCTGTACAGAGGCGCGTGGCAGGAGTGGCCGGTCACCGAGGCGACCTGGCTCGTCCCGATGTCGCAGGAGGAGCTGCGGCTCAAGATCCAGGCGATCTTCAAGCACCAGTCGCAGAAGGATTCGGCGCCCTTCCCCGGGAGCGACGAGCGCGAGTTCTGGCAGCGCGTCGAGTCGCGGAACAAGGACACCGCCGAGATCCTCGACCGGCTGGGGCTCGCCGAGTACTTCGCGATGGAAGCCTACGTCGTCGAATAGCGGCGACTGACGTCCTCCTCCTCCGCAATGCAATCCAACTTCGCGGCGATCGACCTCGCCGTCCTCCTCGCCTATCTCGCGGGGACCACCGCGTTAGGCATCTGGGTCGGCCGCCGCCAGCGCGACGCCCGCGACTACTTCGTCGCCGACCGCGCGATCCCCTGGGCGGCGGTGATGTTCTCCGTCGTCGCCAGCGAGACGAGCGCGCTCACCTTCATCTCCATCCCCGGGCTCGCCTGGGCCACCGACCTCGGCTTCCTCCAGGTTGCGGCGGGCTACATCCTCGGTCGGATCGTCGTCGCGAACGTGCTCCTCCCCCGCTACTACCAGGGCGAGCTGGTCACCGCGTACTCGCTGCTCGAGAAGCGCTTCGGGCTCACCACGCGACGCTTCACCTCGGTGGTGTTCATGGTGACGCGCGCGATGGCCGACGCGGTGCGCGTCTTCGCGACCGCGATCCCGATCGCGCTCATCCTCGGCTCGTCGATCCGGCGCGAGCTCGTGATGCCGGTCGCGATCCTCATCCTCGGCCTGCTCACCGTCGTCTATACCTATCGCGGCGGGATGAAGGCGGTGGTGTGGACGGAGATCGTGCAGGCGACGGTGTACCTGCTCGGCGGGATCAGCGCGATCATCCTCATCGGCAAGGCGGTGCCCGGCGGCTGGTCGAGCATCATCGACACCGCCTCCGCCGCGGGAAAGCTGAGAGTCATCGACACGACCTTCGCGCTCTCGAAGACGCACACGATCTGGTCGGGGCTCATCGGCGGCGCGTTCCTCTCGATGGCCTCGCACGGCGCCGACCAGCTCATCGTGCAGCGGCTGCTCTCCTCGCGCAGCCTGCGCGATGCGCAGCGCGCGATCATCGGAAGCGGGATCGTCGTCTTCGTGCAGTTCGCGCTCTTCCTGATGATCGGCGTCGGGCTGTGGGCGCTCTTCCAGGGTCGCGCCTTCACCGCGCCGGACGCGGTCTTCCCCACCTTCATCGTCGAGCGGATGCCGCACGGGCTGCTCGGGCTCATCGTGGCGGCGATCGTCGCGGCGACGATGAGCACGCACTCGGGCGCGATCAACTCGCTCGCCGCGTCGTCGCTGCACGACCTCTACCTGCCGATCACGAAGCACGCCCCCGACAGCCCGCAGGCGCTGAAGATGGGCAAGCTGTTCGCGCTCGGCTGGGGTGTCGTGCTCACCGGCGCGGCGCTGCTGTTCAAGGAACAGGGGACGCCGGCGGTGATCGTCGCGCTCGGGATCGCGTCGTTCACCTACGGCGCGTTGCTCGGCGGCTTCTTCCTCGGCATCTTCGTGAAGCGGGCGCGCCAGCGCGACGCGATCATCGGGATGTCGGTCGCGATCGTGAGCATGGCGCTCATCGTCTTCTCGAAGCAGATCATCGCGGCGTATCCCGGCGCCGAGGGCGCGCTCGGCCGCTTCCGCGGGATCGCCGTCTACTGGTACGTCCTCATCGGCACCGTCATCACCATGCTCGTCGGAACGCTCTCGTCGTTCGTCGGCCAACCTTCTCCCGCTCCCGCGGAGCGCGCGCGATGAGCGCGGTCGTGATCGGGGTGGACGGCGGGGGCACGAAGACGCGCGTCGTCGTCGCCGACGAAGCGGGCAAGTTCCTCGCCGACATCGAGGGGCCGGCGTCCGCGGTGCGGCCGGGACAGGCGGAGCACTCGGCGAACGTCATCGCCGAGGCGGTTCGCCGTGCCCTCGAGGACGCGGGGATGTCGAGCGTAGTGCCGCGCGTGCTCTGCGTCGGCGTCGCCGGCGTGGGTCGCGAGCCGGAGCGGCAGGCGCTCTGGCAGGCGCTCGCGGGTCGCGAGCTGGCGGAGGAGGTGATCGTCCACGCCGACGCGACCGTGGCGCTCGACGACGCCTTCGGCGACGGGGCCGGCGTCCTGCTCATCGCCGGGACGGGCTCGGTCGCCTTCGGCCGCTCGCCGGCCGGCGTTGTCGCGCGGTGCGGCGGGTGGGGGCCGAACATCGGCGACGAAGGCAGCGGCGCGTGGATCGGGCGCCGTGCGCTCTCCGTCGTCACCGCGGCGAGCGACGGGCGCGAGCCCGAGACCGCGCTCACCGGCGCGATCCTCACCGCGGCGCAGGTGAACGAGGTGCGCGATCTGATCGCGTGGGCGGCCGGCGCCACGCCGGCGATGCTCGCCACGCTCGCGCCCGCGGTGATCAGCGAGGCCGACGCGGGCGACCTGCGGGCGAACGCGCTGCTCAGCATGGCGGTGGAGGAGCTCGTCCTCCACATCCGCGCTCTCGCGCGCGAGCTGTTCGTCGACGAGCGCGCGGCGGTGCC
>DATAIN010000129.1:0-2216 GCA_036262635.1 Gemmatimonadaceae bacterium
CCGAACGCCGCGGCGTAGCGCGGATGGATCTCGGTGAGGATCACCCGCCACTCGCTGCCGTTGGCGGTCGGAACCGGAATCTCGATCGCGCGGCGGCTCGCGAGCAGCTCGTTGAGTGGCTCTCCGGTGACACCCTCCTCGGCGGTCGCCACGCGGGCCCCGGCTTCGGCGCGCGTGAGGTCGCCGGCGCGGTCGATGAGGATCGAGAGCTCGTCCGCCGAGCGCGCCCGCCGGCCGGGCGCGGTGCCGCGCCGCGCGGCGAGCACCTCCTCGATCGCGGCGAGCGTCGTGTCCTCGGGCGCCTCCTGGCCGGTGAGTCCCTGCAGCAGCGCCCGGTCGAGCGAGAGCATCGCCGCGCGTCGCTCGGCGCGTGGTGCGTCGTCGCCGTACATCCAGTCCATGACGAAGCCGAACTGGAGGCTCGCCGCGAAGGGCGAGGGAATCTCCGTCGCCGCCGTGCGGACGACGATCTTCCCCTCCTCGAGGTCGCCGAGCACCCGCGCCAGCGCCGGCATGTCGAACGCCTCCTGCAGCACCTCGCGGTACGTCTCGACGAGCACCGGGAACGACGGGAACTCCCGCACCGCCTGGAGGAGATCGAGCGACTTGAGGCGCTGCAGCCAGAGCGGCATCCGCCGCCGCGGGTTGCCGCGCGCGAGGAGCAGCGCCCGCGCCGCGTTCATCCGGAAGCGCGCGCCGAAGAGCGACGTCGTCCCGACCTCCTCGAGCACGCGGCGCTCCGCTTCCGCGGGCGGGACGCCGAGGAAGGCGCCTAACGGTACGGGTCCGCCGAGGTCGGGCATGCGGATCATGATCCCGTCGTCGGTGGTCTGGACCTGGACGTCGATCTCGCCCTCCTCTCCCTTCCGCGCGCGTTCACCCAGCGCCTCGCGCACTCGCTGCGCGATCGCCATCCCCCAGGGGGCGGTGACGCGGCCGCCGAAGGGCGCGTGCAGCACCACGCGCACCGAGCCCGTCTCGTCGCGGAAGTGCTCGAGGAGGAGCGTGCGCTCGTCGGGGACGACGCCCGTCGCCGCCTTCTGCTGGTGGACGTACTCCACCATCGACACGACCGTCGCCTCGTCGGCGTCGTAGTGCGCCATCAGCGCGTCGAGCGCGGCGCGGTCGCGGGCGGCGTCGAGCGCGCGCCGCAGGTTGCCGACGCGCTCGGTGAGGTGCGCCGAGCGTGCGCCGTACTCACCGTGCCAGAAGGGCATCCGCGCCGGCGAGCCCGGTGCCGGCGTGACGATGACGCGGTCGTGCTCGATGGAGCCGACGCGCCACGTGCTCGAGCCGAGCTGGAAGACGTCGCCGATGCGCGTCTCGTGGACGAACTCCTCGTCGAGCTCACCGAGCCGCGTGCGGTCGGGAAGGGTGACGGCGTAGAGCCCGCGGTCGGGGATCGTGCCCCCCGATATCACCGCCGCCATGCGCGACGCGCGCGGTGCGCTCACCGTGCCCGCGACGCGGTCCCAGATCACCTTCGCCTCGAGCGCGGCGGCGACGTCGGCGGGATACTTCCCCGCGAGCATCGCCAGCGTCTCGTCGAACGCCGCGCGCTGCAGCCGGTGATACGGATAGGACGCGCGCACCAGCGCGAAGAGGTCGTCCGCCTTCCAGTCGTCTACGCTCGCCGCGGCGACGATCACCTGCGCCAGCGCGTCGAGCGGGTTCTGAACGACGCGTGTCGGCTCGACGTCGCCCTCGCGCATCGCGTCCACCACGCTGAGGATCTCGAGCGCGTCGTCGCGGAAGGTCGGGACGAAGACGCCCCGGCTCGTCGCGCCGAGCGTGTGCCCCGCGCGGCCGACGCGCTGCAGCGCCGCCGAGACGCGCTTCGGCGACTGGAGCTGGATCACGAGATCGACCGAGCCGATGTCGATCCCGAGCTCGAGCGAGCTCGTGGTGACGAGCGCGCGCAGCTCCCCCGCCTTGAGCCGCTGCTCGAGCATCAGCCGCCGCTCGCGCGCCAGCGATCCGTGATAGGGCTGCGCGATCTCCTCGTTGGCGAGGTTGTTGACGCGCCCCGCCATCCGCTCCGCCTGCGCGCGGTTGTTGACGAAGACGAGGGTCGTCCGCGACTGCCGCACGCGCTCGAGCACGAGCGGCGCGACCGACGGCCACACCGTCCCGCCGACGTTGCCGAGGTCGGGCACCGGTGAGCTGATCTCGGTCTCGAGCGTCTTCACGAGCCCGCAGTCGACGATCGTCACGGG
>DATAIN010000130.1:0-11028 GCA_036262635.1 Gemmatimonadaceae bacterium
AGCAGGCCTATCCGCGGCCGAAGCGCACGATCCTCGTCGGCCACTGGAGCGGGGAGGAGCAGGGTCTCGTCGGCTCGCGCGCCTTCGCCGCCGACCATCCGGAGATCGTGAAGGGGCTGCAGGCGCTCTTCAACCAGGACAACGGCACGGGGCGCGTCGTCAACATCTCCGCGTCGGGGCTCGTCAACGCGGGCGGCAACTACGCCAACTGGCTCTCGCGTCTCCCGACGGAGCTGACGCGCAGCTTCAACATCAGCTTCCCCGGCTCCCCGGCCGGCGGGGGGAGCGACAACGCGTCGTTCATCTGCTACGGCGCACCCGCCTTCTCCCTCGGCTCGCTCAGCTTCGACTACGGCGTGTACACCTGGCACACCAACCGCGACACCTTCGACAAGATCGTCTTCGACGACCTGAAGGCGAACGCCACCCTCACCGCGATGCTTGCCTACCTGGCGAGCGAGGATCCGCAGAGCGTGCCGCGCGAGCGCCGCGTCATGCCCGCCGCGCCTGACGGCACGGCGCAGGAGTGGCCCGCCTGCCAGACCCCGCCGCGCAAGTCGTCGGAGTGGACGCGATGAGGGGAGGGCGAAAGGGTATGGGGTGGAGCGTGTCGCGTGTGGCGTTCAGCGTCCTGCTTCCAGCCATCAGCCTCCCGCTTGCGGCCCAGGAATCCACCCCACACGCCACACCAGACACCCCCGACAGCTCGGTCTTCGAGCTCGGCCAAGTCACCGTCATCGGCGTCGCCGCGCCGCAGCTGCCCGTCTCGCTCTCGACGACGGTGCTGCGTCGCGACCAGCTTCGCGCCGTCCCCGGTGCGCCGCTCGGGCGCGCGGTGGAGCAGGTGCCGGGGGTGCGCGTCATCGGCACGGGGCTGCAGGTCGCGAAGCCGGTGATTCGCGGATTGAGCGGCGCGCGCGTGCTCGTCGCCGACGCCGGGCATCGCATCGAGGACTACTCGTGGAGCGAGGAGGACGCGCCCTCCGCGGACCTCGGTCTCGCCGGCGAGGTGCAGGTGACGCGCGGACCGGCGAGCCTTCGCTACGGCTCCGACGCGATCGGCGGCGTGATCAACGTGCTGCCGCTCGCGCTCCCCACGGCGCGTCCGGACCGCTCGCCGCTCCGTCCCGTCCTGCAGGTGGACGCGGCGAGCAACAACATGGAGCTCGGCGGCGTCGCCCGCGCCGAGGGATTCGGCAACGGCATCGGCTGGCGGCTGAGCGGCGCGGGCCGGATCGCGCAGGACTACGCCGGCCCGCGCGGCGACGTGCCGCATACCGGCTTCGTGGAGGCGAACGCCGAAGCTGCGGCCGGGCGCGTCGGGCCGCGCGGCGTGACGACGGTGCGCCTCGCTCACCACGGCGGGGAGTACAAGCTCATCGAGGCCGGCGCGGCGCAGCCGGCCGCCGACGAGGGGCCGGAGCGGAAGTCCCTCGACGACCGGCTCCAGCTCTCCCACGAGCTGCCGTTAGGCGCGGGAACCTCGCTCGCCTTCCGCGGCCAGGTGCAGCGGCACTCGCTCGTCGAGCTCTCCGACGAGTGCGGCCAGCCGACCTGCCCGCCGGGGAGCGAGCAGGTCGCCTTCGACCTCCTCCTCAACACCGGCACCGCGGAAGTCGCCCTCCAGCACGCGTTAGGCACGCTGGTCCGCGGAACGGTCGGCGCGTCGGGGCTCGCGCAGCGGAGCCGCTCGGCGGGGCCGGTCTACCTCGTCCCCTCGGGGACGACGCGCTCCGCGGCGCTCTTCCTCATCGAGGAGGCGACGCTGGCGCGGCTCACCCTCTCCGGCGGCGTGCGCGCCGACCGTCGCTCGCTCGACTCCGAGCCCGACTCGCGCGTTCCCGTCTCGCCGGGACCACCGATCCTCGCCGGGCCGACCAGGGAGAGCTGGAGCGCGACGAGCGCCGACGCGGGCGCGACCCTCGCGCTGCTCGAGTCGCTCTCCCTCGCCGCCAACTACGGCACCGCGTGGCGCGCGCCGACGCTGTTCGAGCTCTACACGAACGGCCCCCACCTCGCCGAGTCGCGCTGGGAGGTGGGCGACCCTTCGCTGCGCCCCGAGCGCTCGCACGAGTGGGATCTCTCGCTTCGCTGGCGGAGCGGCGCGGTCCGCGCCGAGCTGGGCGCGTTCCGCAACGACGTGGACGACTTCATCTACACGGCGCCGACGTCGGCTTTCGTGAACGGGCTCCGCGTCTTCGAGCATCGCTCCACCGACGCGCGGCTCGCCGGCGGCGAGGCGGCGGTGGACATCGCGCTCGGCCGCCGCGGAATCGTTCGCGCCCGGCATGAGATCGTGCGCGGCACCGATCGCCGCGCCGGCGAGCCGCTCCCGCTCATCGCGCCGCAGCGCACCATCGTCGGTGCCGAGCTCGCGCCCGGCCTGGTCGCGCACGCACCGCGGCTCTCGGTCGACGTCACCCACGTCGCGCGGCAGGACCGGCCGAACCCGGACGACATCGTCACCGGCGCGTACACGACCCTCGACATCGGGGCGGGGATGGTCTTCGGATCGCGACTCCCCTGGTACGGCTCCGCGCCGCTCGCGGTCGATCTCGTCGTCCGCAACGCGACGAACGCGCGCTATCGCGACTTCCTGAGTCGCTACAAGGAGTTCGCCGACGAGCAGGGGCGCAACGTGATTCTCCGGCTCAGCATCGCCCGCTGAGCGGGCGGGGCGGGGGGGTGCGCCCCGCGCCGGCGAGCCGCCCCCGCACGACTCCTGCATAGCCGGATGGCAGGGCTAGGCCGCACCCGTGCGGCCGCGCCCTGTTCTTTTCCTCTCCCTTCAACACGTCGACGCGTGGCGACTGCTGGGAACGACCTGACCGCCGCCCCGGCGACGCAACGTGCGCGCATCGGGGTCGCGGGGCTCGACGCGGTCCTCGGGGGAGGATTCCCCGTGGATCGCCTTTACCTCGTCGACGGCGAGCCGGGCACGGGGAAGACTACCCTCGCGCTGCAGTTCCTCCTCGAGGGGCGTGCGCAGGGGGAGCGCGGTCTCTACGTCACCCTCTCCGAGACCCTGGAAGAGCTCGGCGCCGCCGCGGCGTCGCACGGCTGGTCCATCGAGGGTATCGACGTCCTCGAGCTCTCCGCGATCGAAGGCGGGGCAAGCGAGGAAGTGTACACGCTCTTCCACCCCTCCGAGGTCGAGCTCCAGCAGACCGTGGACGCGGTCCTCGCGCGAATCGACGAGCTGCGACCGGCACGCGTCGTCTTCGATTCGCTCTCCGAGATGCGCCTCCTGGCCCGCGATCCGCTGCGCTTCCGGCGGCAGATCCTCAGCCTGAAGCAGTTCTTCATCGGGCGCGGCTGCACCGTGCTCCTCCTCGACGATCGCAGCGCTCCGGAAACCGATCTCCAGCTGCACAGCATCGCCCACGGCGTGCTCGTTCTCGAGCAGCTCCCGACGGAGTACGGCGCGGAGCGGCGGCGACTGCAGGTGAAGAAGCTGCGCGGTGCGCGGTTCCGCGGAGGCTACCACGACTTCCGGATCCGCACCGGCGGCGTCGAGGTGTATCCACGCATCTACGCCTCGGGCGGCGAGAACCGGCGCACCGGCGAGGCCGTCGCCAGCGGATCCGACGAGCTCGACGCCCTGCTCGGCGGCGGCATCGCCCGGGGGACGAGCGCGCTCATCACGGGCGCCGCGGGAACCGGAAAGACCGTTCTCAGCGCGATGTACGCCGCGGCCGCCTGCCAGCGCGGCGAGAAGGTCTGCCTGTACATGTTCGACGAGCGCCGCGCCACCTTCCTCACGCGCGCCGAGCTGCTCGGCCTCGATCTCGCGACCCCGCTCGCCGACGGGCGCCTGATGATCCGGCAGATCGAGCCGACCGAGATGTCCCCCGGCGAGTTCGCGAACGAGATCGTGCGCTCCGTGGAAGAGCGTGCCGTCTCCCTGATCTGTCTGGACTCGGTGAACGGCTACATGCACGCGATGCCCGCCGAGCGGCTGCTCATCGTGCAGATCCACGAGCTGCTCACCTATCTCGCCAACCGCGGCGTCACGACCATCATGACGCTGGTGCAGAGCGGGATCTTCGGCGCGCCGGTGGACCAGGCGGCGGAGGTCAGCTACCTCGCCGACACCGTCATGCTGCTCCGCTACTTCGAGTTCGGGGGAGCGGTGCGTCAGGCGGTCTCGGTGGTGAAGAAGCGCACCGGAAACCACGAGCGCACGATTCGCGAGTGCCGTGTGGAGCGCGGCGGGCTCCGCGTCGGCGTCCCGCTCGACGACTTCAGCGGCGTGCTCACCGGCGTCCCGCGCTACATGGGGAAGGGAGTCCCGCTGCTCGACGACGACGCCGGCCCCCTGCGGTCGGATGCCTGACGTCGCGACGCCGCGCGTCGGCGAGGTCGCCATCCTCGCGCCGACAGGGCGCGACGCCCCGCTCGCCGCGACGGTGTTCGCGCGCTGGGGCATCGCGGCGAAGACGTATCCGGACATGGCGTCCGTCTGCGACCTGCTCGCCGCCGAGAACGTCGGCGCGATGGTGATGGCGGAGGAGGCGCTCCAGCCCGAGCCGCGCGAGCGTCTGCTCCACGCGCTCGATGCGCAGCCCTCCTGGTCCGACGTGCCGATCATCGTGCTCACCGCTGAGGGCGAGCTGTCGCGCGCACTGGCCGGAGGTGTGGACGCGGTCGCGCGACGTGGCAACGTCACCCTCCTCGAGCGCCCGGTCCGCGTCGCCACGCTGGTCACGGTCGTCCGCTCGGCGCTGCGCGCCCGGCAGCGCCAGTACGACGTCCGCGACAGTCTCGCCGCTCTCCACGACGCGCGCGCCGAGGCGGAGGAGGCGCGCGCGGAAGCCGAGGCCGCGAATCGCGCCAAGAGCGAGTTCCTCGCCGTGATGAGCCACGAGCTCCGCACTCCCCTGAACGCGATCGCGGGCTACGCGGAGCTCATCGAGCTCGGAATCCACGGCCCCGTCACCGAAGCGCAGCGCGAAGCGCTCCGCCGCGTGCAGCGGAGCGAGCGCCATCTGCTAGGGCTGATCAACGGCGTGCTGAACTACGCACGAATCGAGACCGGCAGCATCGCCTACGAGATCATCGAAGTCGTCGTCGCCGACGCGCTCGCGGCCGCGGAGGCGCTGGTGGCGCCGCAGGCCAAGGCGCGCTCCCTCCGGCTCGAGGTGGAGCCCTGCGACCGCTCGCTGCTGGTGCGCGCCGACCTCGACAAGCTGCAGCAGATCCTGCTCAACCTGCTGTCGAACGCGATCAAGTTCACCGGCGAGGGCGGCCGCGTGTCGATGTTCTGCGAGGCGGACGAGCGCGACGTGATGGTGCGGGTCGCCGACACCGGCCGCGGGATCCCGGAGAGCAAACGGGCGGCGATCTTCGAGCCCTTCGTGCAGGTGGACGCGCGGTTGACGCGCCCCGACGAAGGCGTCGGGCTCGGGCTCGCGATCAGCCGCGACCTGGCGCGCGGGATGGGAGGGGACCTGACGGTGGAGAGCGAGGAAGGCGTCGGGTCGACGTTCACTCTCTGTGTGCCGAGCGCCTCACGCGACTGGTGAGGGGTGTGGGCGATCGGGTTCCCGCTACTCGTCGGCCCCGAAGTAGCTCTTCACGCAGGTGGCGACGATCCACTCGCGCACGCGATGCCGCGTGCGCGCCGCGATCTTCGACTGCGCGGCGACGCTCTCCTCGAGCGTCTTGAGGTCGATGATCAGCTCCTCGGGACGCACGCCGCGCGTTCGCGCTTCCTGGGCGACGACGTGCAGCACGTCGCGGAGCTCCGGCGTCAGCTCGTCCGGCTCGCGCCACTGCGCGACGAGAGCGTCGTGCAGCGCCGCGCGCGTCGCGGGCGTGAGCGACCGCGCCGGGTCGACCGGGCGACGCGGATCGTAGGCGACCATGAAGGACCGACGGGCTGCTGGAAGGGAGCGGCAAGCAGACGCGGCAGGATCGCGCCCCGCACGATATTATTCGATGCGCGCGGTCGCGTCAAAGGGCGGCGGACGGCCCGAATGTTGACCACCTCGCCGATCCGTGGCGTGACGTCCTTCAACCGAAGCCGGCCGGGTGAGTCCCCGAAGCACCGTTCTCCTGCTGTCCAACGACGCGATGACGCTCGCCCTGCTCGGTCTCCTCGTCGAGCTGGCCGAGTTCGTGCCCGCGTTCGCGGAGGAGGGTGAGCAGCCGGAGGACGCGCTCGCCCGTGTGCGCCCCGCGCTCGTCGTCGTGCTCGACGACACCCTCGATGCCGCGCGCTCCGATCTGTTCTTCGCCCGCGCCGCGCAGCGGAAGGTCGGTCTCGCCGTCTTCGCCGGGAAGCACTCGCGCCGCGAGCTCGCCCACGCCATCGGCCAGCGCGGTGTCCCGTACTTCGAGCTGCCGACCGATGTCGCGAACCTCTCGCGCGTCATTCGCACCGCCGCCAGCACCGAGTGGTGGCAGCGCGGCAGCGATCGCCGCGCCCTCCCCGCCGCCGAACACGGCCCCGAGTCCAGCCTCTTCTTCTTCGATCGCTCCGGGCAGCGCTGGCGCGTCTACGACCGCAGAGGGAGCGATCGCCGCCAGGCGGCGCACGGCCACGAGAGCGACGGAGCGACGACGCGCGTCTTCGTGAACGAGGAGGGTGTCAGCGTCGCCACTCGACTCGGCGACGGCGAGCTCGGGAAGCTGCGCGCGAACGAGCTGGAGGAGCAGTTCCTCCGCTCGCTTCCTGCCTAACGCGCGAGCGCGGCCCCGACGGCGGCGACCAGCGCCGGCGGATCGACCGGCTTGCTGAGCAGCGTGAGCCCGGCCACCTCGCGCTCGAGCCGCGCGTCGGCGAAACCGGAGACGATGATCACCGGCAATCCGGGGTAGCGCTCGCCGATCGCGCGCGCGAGCGCCGCGCCGTTCATCCCCGGCATCGCCAGGTCGCTGACGACGACGTCCACGCGCTCCGTGCCCGCCGTCAGCGTGGCGAGCGCGCTCTGGCCGTCCGCGGCTTCGACCACGCGGTAGCCCGCGTGCTCGAGCACGCGGCGCGTCAGCACCCGGACGGCCGCGTCGTCCTCGACGACCATCACGCGCCGCGACTCGCCCTCCACCGGGAGCGCCGCGGCGTCCCGGCCGCGAGCGGTGGGCGTCGCTTCCGTGCGGTCCAGCGCCGGGAGGAGCACCGTGAAGACGCTTCCCGCGCCGACCGCCGAGTCCACGAACACCGCTCCCTTCGCGGCGGTGACGATCCCGTACACCGTCGCCAGCCCGAGTCCCGTGCCGCGCTCGGCCGACTTCGTCGTGAAGAACGGATCGAAGATCCGGTCGCGGATCGCGTCGTCGATCCCCGTGCCCCGGTCGCGCACCGCGAGCGCGACGTAGCGGCCCGCCGGCAGCCGGTCCCACCGCGCGTCGCCGCTCCCCGGCACCGTGACGACGCGCGACTCGATCGAGAGGACGCCGCCGTCCGGCATCGCGTCGCGGCCGTTCAGCGCGAGGTTGAGGATCACCTGGTCGAGCTGCACCGGATCGATGCGGACGATCCCCGCGCCCTCGCCGCGGCTGATGCGCAGCTCCGTCGCCGGCCCGAGCAGACGGCGCAGCATCGACTCCATCCCGGCGACGATCTCGCTCACCACGACCTCGCGCGGCTGCGACACCTGCTTGCGGCTGAAGGCGAGCAGCTGGCGGGTGAGCGACGCCGCGCGGTTCGCCGCCTCGAGCGTCTGCTGCGCATAGCCGTGGAGGTCCTCCTCCGGCGCCGTGCCCGAGAGCACGAGCTGCGCGTAGCCGATGATGACGGTGAGCAGGTTGTTGAAGTCGTGCGCGACGCCTCCCGCGAGCTGGCCCACTGCATCCATCCGCTGCGAGTGCCGGAGCTCGTGCTCGAGCCGGTTGCGCTCCGTCACGTCGCGGGCGACGGTGAGCGCCGCCGTCCCGCCGTCGTACGGTATCGGGATCGACACCGCCTCGAGATCGACGTGCCCCGCGCCGTCGAGCCGGATGAAGCGATGGCTCGCCACCTCGAGCGACTCCCCCGTCGCCAGCCGCTGCACGCGCTGCTCGACGAGATCGCGCGACACCGGATCGGCCATGTCGCGCAGCGCGCGGCCGATCAGCGCGTCGGGCGATGGTGCGCCGAAGGTCCGCGCCGCGGCGGGATTGGCGAAGAGCGCCCGCCCCTCGCGATGCACGACGAGCGGCACCGGGAGCAGCTCGACGAGCGCGCGATACCGCTCCTCGCTCTCGGCGAGCAGCGCCTGGCCGCGCTCCCCCTGATCGGCCACGCTGCCGAGCAGCAGGCCGGCCAGCGCGAGCGAGGCCATGAAGGTCTGCAGCTCGAGGTTGTCGCGCGGCACGAGGCCGGAGCTCTGGAGGATGACGACCGCGCCGACCGTCAGCGCCGCGGTCATCAACGCGGCCCCGCGCACCCCCTGCGTCAACGCCACCCAGCCTAACGGCAGGAAGCAGATGGAGTACGAGAGGAAGCCGAGGTGCGGCGCGAGGCCGAAGGTCACCCAGAGCGCGAGCGGTACCGTCAGGATCTGCGCCGGGGCTCGCCAGGCGCGGTACCGCCAGCGCCGCGCCGGCGCCCGATGGCCGGCGTACCGGTGCGCGATGACGAGCAGCGCCGGGGTGAGGGCGAGCACCGCGACGACGTCGCCCACCCAGAACGCGAGCGTGCCGCGCCCCCACGCCGCTCGCGGGATGACGCCGACGCCGACCAGATCGCCGACCCCCACCCCTCCGGCGAGGAACGCGCAGGTCGCGACGTAGATCGCGAAGCGGAGCACGTCGCGCGGGGTCGTGAAGCAGCTGTCGAAGCCGCGGCGCCGCAGCACCTCCGCCCCCGCGGCATATATCGCCTTCAGCAGGAGCGACACGAAGAGGAAGCGCCAGAGCGGCTCCCCGACGCGAGGCATCGTCAGCTCGAGCGCAATCGCCGCGGCGAAGAGGGGAAGCACCGCACGCCATCCCCAGAGGATGCACCCCGCCGCGAGCAGCGCCGCCGGCGCGTACCACACGCTCACCCCGGGCCACAGCTCGAAGTAGCCGCGCACCTGCGACAGGGCGAGCCAGCCGACGAACAGCGCCGCGATCGCGGGCGCGGTCCACGGCACGCTCGGCGCTGCCGGCGCGGCCACTCCGTGCGCCGGGAGTGCCATCGTTTCCTCGTGAGCTCGCACGGAGCGGGCGTGATCGGCCATGGATGACTCTCGCGCTGACGGGCCAGCCGCGCGTCCATTCTTTCGCCTCACACTTCGGGCCACGGGCTCCGCGGCCCTGGGGGCGTGCTCCGTCCGCGCAGTCGAGCGTCGCGGCGTCGCTCGCGGCGCGGATCGCCGGCGGGGAAAGATACGGGCTTTACCGACGAAGGGGCGCGGTGCTACGTACAGTCCGAGCGCCGAACGCCGGACCAGCTTGGCGTGAGACGCGAAAGGGCCATTGCGATGAGTGACTCAACTGTCCTGCCCCTGACGCAAGACTCAGGGCCGTGGCATCACCCTCACTCATGAGTCATGGCAGCAGGCCGTTCACATCCCGCATCCCGCATCCCGCATCCAGAATGCGCCTAACGCTCCCCGCCCTCGCCCTCCTCTTCGCCTGCACGCCCTCGCCGCGCAGCACTCCCTCGCCCCTCCCCCGCGACGGCGTCGAGGTGCTCACCCGGATGCACGATGCCTACGCCGGCAAGTGGTACCGCACGGTCACCTTCACGCAGACGACGACGCAGCACGCGCCCGATGGGCGGGAGCGCGTGTCCACCTGGCACGAGGCGCTGCTCGCGCCGTCGACGCTCCGCATCGACATCGGGGATCCGGCGGACGGAAACGTCGTGATCTACACCGCCGACTCGAGCTACCGGGTGCGCGGCGGGAAGCTCGTCCGCGCCGAGGCCGACGCGAACCCGTTCATGCCCTTCGTCTCGTCGCTGTACCACGTGCCCGTGAGCCGGACGCTGAACGACATCGCGCGCTGGAAGTTCGACCTCACGAAGGTTCGCGCCGACGTGCGCGACGGGCGCCCGATCTGGGTCGTCGGCGCCACCGAGGCGAGCGACACCACCTCGCCGCAGTTCTGGGTGGATGCCGAGCGTCTCGTCACGACGCGGCTCATCCTCGGGCCGGACGGCAACCAGCCCGCGCTCGACATCTCGCTCGGCGGCTATCAACCGGCGGGGGAGGGGTGGATCGCCACCGACGTCGACATGCGCTCCGGCGGGAAGAGCGTCCAGCGCGAGCAGTACGCCGACGTTCGCGCCAACGTCGAGCTGCCGGTGTCGATGTTCGATCCGCACCAGTGGGCGGTCGCCACCGCGTCGTCGGGCGCGGAGACGACGGTGATCCTCGTCCGCCACGCCGAGAAGATCGACGCGAGCGCCGACGCCGCGCTGAGCGATGCCGGCACGCGCCGCGCCCGAGCCCTCGCCGATTCGCTCGCCCGCATGAGGATCGGCGGGATCATCACGACGCAGTTCCAGCGCACTCAGCTCACCGCCCAGCCCCTCGCCGAGCGGCTCGGCCTCACCCCGGTGATCGTCAACGCCGGCGCCGGCGCCCCCGATCACGTCGCCGCGGTCGTCGCGACGATCCGCAACCAGTTCGCCGGCCGCGCGGTGCTCGTCGTCGGCCACAGCAACACCGTCCCGGCGATCATCCGCGCGTTAGGCGTGAGCGAGCCGGTGACGATTCCCGACGAGGCCTACGACGACTTCTTCGTCGTCCGCGCGCGGCCCGACGGGACGGCGACCCTCGTGCGTTCGCGCTACGGCGAGCCGTCGAGCGCGTCGCCCGCGATGAGGTGAGCGTCACCGAAGCGTCCGTCGGCATGCCCCCCGAGCACGGCCCTCTCCGTCGGCGACCGACCGGACCAGGCACATCGGGCGCAAGAGGCCTTTACCAACGCCCGACGCCCGTGCTACGTAACAGGTGAGCGCGACGACGGACCGTCACTGGCGATGCGCCGCCATCCTCCCCTCCTCTACCCCCATTCCGTGATGCGATCGAGTCCACGACTCCTCGCCTGCGCCGTGCTGGTGCTCGGCGCCGCGTGCAGCAGCAAGCCGAAGCCCGCGACCTCTCCCACCCC
>DATAIN010000131.1:0-3007 GCA_036262635.1 Gemmatimonadaceae bacterium
GTGGCGGGCAGGGTGGTGGCGGGCAGGGTGGTGGTGGGCAAGGTGGTGGTGGGCAGGGTGGCGGCGGCCAGGGTGGCGGCGGCGGCAGGAGCGGCGGCCGCTAGGAACGACGAAGTCACACACACGAAGGCGTCCCGGCATCCGCTGGGGCGCCTTCGTCTTTCTTCACTCGCCGCGTCCCCATCCGTCGCACGACGCTGGACGGATCCGCACTCACCCTCCAGAATTGCCGCGTGAATTCTCCCACCTCCCCGCGCGGCCCCCGACTCCCCCTCGCCGCGCAGGTTCTCCTCGGGCTCATCCTCGGCTTCGCGTTAGGCATGCTGCTCGCCCGGGCGGGTGAGCAGGCCACGCGCACCGGGATCGCCATCGCCGAGCCGATCGGGGCGCTCTTCGTCAACGCCATCCGGATGACGGTGATCCCGCTGGTCGTGGCGAGCCTCGTCGTGGCAGTGGCGACGGCGCCCGACCCGCGCGTCGTCGGCGCGATCGGCGCGCGCGCACTGATCCTCTTCGTGGCGATCCTCCTCGCCGGAGCGGCCTTCGCCGCGCTCCTCGCCCCGCCGCTCCTCGCCCTCTCGCCGATGCGGCCGGAGGTCGCGGACGCTCTCCGCGCGACGACGTCGACCGGCACGGCGGGCGCCGCTGCCGCCTCGCCGTCCTTCGGCCAGTGGCTCGTCGATCTCGTCCCCGCCAACCCGTTCAAGGCGGCGAGCGACGGCGCGATGCTTCCGCTCATCGTCTTCGCGCTCGCCCTCGGCTTCGCCCTGCCGCGCATCGACCCGACACGCGGCGCGCCCGTGATCCGGTTCTTCGAGGGGATCAGCGACGCGATGATCCTCCTCGTCCGCTGGATTCTCGCCTTCGCGCCGTTAGGCGTCTTCGCCCTCGCCATCCCGCTGGCGATCCGCGCCGGCGGATCCGCGGCCGGCGCACTCGTCTCCTACATCCTCGTCTCGGTCGTCCTCACGACCGCGTTCGCGGTGCTCGTCCTCTACCCGCTCGGCGCCGTCGGCGGGCGTGTCTCGCTCTCGCGCTTCGCCCGCGCCTGCCTTCCGCCGCAGGCCGTCGCCTTCGGCTCGCGCTCCTCGCTCGCGGCGCTTCCCGCGATGATCGAGACCGCGCGCGACCGCCTGGCACTCCCGCCGGCGATCACGGGATTCTTCCTCCCGCTCTCGACCGCGACCTTCCGCGCCGGGAGCGCGGTGCATCAGACGATCGCCGTCCTCTTCGTCGCGTATCTCTTCGGCGTGCCGCTCGGCGCGGCGCAGCTCGCGACCATCGCCGTCACCGTCGCCCTGACGACCTTCAGCGTCCCCGCGATCCCCGGCGGCTCGATCCTCGTCCTCGTCCCGGTGCTCGTCGCGGCCCACGTTCCCGCCGAAGGGATCGGCGTCCTGCTCGGCGTCGACACCATCCCCGACATGTTCCGCACGACGGTGAACGTCACGGGGCATATGACCGTCGCCTCCGTGCTCGGACGAGGCGATGCACGTTCAGGCGAACCGGCGATACGCGATGCACGTTGACGCGAACCGGCGATACGCGATGCACGATGCTGGTCGGCGACGCACGATGCACGAAGAGGCCCTGCCTTTCGTGCATCGGGTGTCGTGCATCAGCATCGTGCATCGCGCATCGCTCGTTCGCCTCGACGTGCATCGCCCTTTCGCCTGAAACGTGCATCTGCTCACCGGCCTCGCGCTCGCAATTCCCTGGCTCGCCGCGCCGATCGTCACGGCGATCCGCCTGTCCCGCTCCCGCTCGCTCGACGAGGAGTCCTCCGCCCCGCCGGCTGACGAGCCCCTCGTCTCGCTGATCGTCCCGGCGCGCGACGAGGAGCACAACATCGAGCGCTGTCTCCGCTCCGCGCTCGCCGCGAGGTATCCGCGTCTCGAGGTCATTCTCGTCGACGATCACTCGCGCGACGCGACCGCGGCGATCGCCGAGCGCATCGCGGCGAGCGATTCGCGGCTGCGGATCGTGCGAGCATTGGATCTGCCGGCCGGCTGGTTCGGAAAACCGTGGGCCTGTCTCACGGGCGCGGGCGCGGCGAGGGGGGAGATCTTCCTGTTCATGGACGCCGACACCACCCAGTCCGCGGACCTCGTCACACGCATCGTCAACGCGATGCGCTCGCGGAACGCGGGGATGGTGAGCGTCGCCGGCACGCAGGAGATGCACACCTTCTGGGAGACGCTGCTCCAGCCGCAGGTGTTCAGCGTCCTCCTGATGCGCTATGGCGGCACCGAGTCGGTGAACCGGTCGCGGCGGGCGTGGGACAAGATCGCCAACGGGCAGTGCATCGCGATCCGGCGCGACGCGTACGAGGCGATCGGCGGCCACGCGGCGGTGCGCGACCGCGTTGCCGAGGACCTCATGATCGCGCAGCGGCTCTTCCTCGCCGGCACGACCACCGCGCTCGTGATGGGTGTCGACCAGCTCTCGACGCGGATGTACGCCTCGCTGGGCGAGCTGGTGCGAGGGTGGCGGAAGAACGTGTTCGCGGGCGGGATCGATGCGCTTCCGCCGTCTCGCATCCTGCGGATCTTCTTCCCGCTCTCGCTCCTCGCTCCTCCCCTCGCCGAGCTCGCGCCCCCGGTCGTCCTCGCGCTGCGCGCGGTGGGGATCGCGTCGCTCTCCGCCGGCGCGCTCGCGTGGGCGGGAGCGGCGACGGCGGCGCTGCTCGCCTGGTGGCTCACCTTTTACACGAGAGCACGACGCTCGCCGGCGTGGGCGCTGCTCTTCCCGTTAGGCGCCGCGGTGCTGCTCTGGATCTTCGTCGGCGCCATCATGCGCGGCCGCCGCGTCGCGTGGAAGGGACGCAGCTACCGCGCGGCCTGACGACGACGCGGTCGGCTAGTCGAGCCGCCGATATCCCGGGATCGTCAGGAACTCGGTGAAGGTCTCGTCGAGCACCAGCTCGTCGAGCAGCGCCGCCGCTTCGGCGAGTCGCGAATCGCCGGCGGCACTGCCCGCGGCGGCGACGACCTCGTCGCGAAGGGCG
>DATAIN010000132.1:0-4285 GCA_036262635.1 Gemmatimonadaceae bacterium
GCGCATCGCGCATCGCCGGTTCGCCTGAGCGTGCATCGTGCATGACCGGTTCGCCTGAGCGTGCATCCTGTTAGTATTCCCGCGATGACAGTCCCCGCTCAACGCCGGTCGTTCGATGGTGTGCTCCTCGCCGGTCTCCTCGCCGTCGCGGGGGTCGTCGTGCGGGCGATCTGGTTCACCCCGGTGGAGCTGCGACAGGGGCCGGCGCAGAAGATCTTCTACATCCACGCGCCCTCGGCGTTCGTCGCGCTCTACGTCGCGTTCGGGCTGATGGCGGTGGCGTCGGCGCTCTATCTCTGGCTGCGCGATCCGCGCCTCGACCGGATCGCCGAGAGCGCCGCCGAGGTGGGGCTCGTCTTCATGACGGTGGTGCTGACGACGGGTCCGATCTGGGGACGGACGATCTGGGGCACCTGGTGGACCTGGGACGCGCGCCTCACGCTCACGGTCTTCCTCTGGTTCCTCGTGCTCGGCTACCTGCTGCTGCGCGGCTCCATCGAGGAGCGGGCGATGCGCGCGCGGTATTCGGCGGTGCTCGGGATTCTCGCGGCGATCCTCGTTCCGTTCATCCACCTGAGCGTCTATCTCTTCCGCACCCTGCATCCGCAGCCGATCGTGCTCAAGCCGAGCGCACCATCGCTGCCCGGCGCGATGCTGACGACGCTGCTGCTCGGCTTCGCGGCGTTCCTGCTGCTCTTCGTCGGAATGCTGCGCGTGCGCTACCGCTGGGCGACGGATCGCGACGCGATGCTGCACGCGGAGGGCGCGGCGTGACGCCCGACAACACGGGCTACATGATCGCCGGCTACATCGCGGCGGCGGTGGTCTACCTCGGTTACACGCTCGTTCTCGTGCGGCGCCGGCGCGACATCGCGCGGCGCTGGCGCGCGATGCCCACGCCCGCGGCTCCCCCCGCCGCGCCCCCTCCACCCGACGCCGCCGCGTGAGCGGCATCGTCTATCTCGTAGGGGCCGGGCCCGGAGATCCGGGATTGCTCACCGTCCGCGGACGGGAGCTGCTCGCCGACTGCGACGCGGTCGTCTTCGACGCGCTCGCGAATCCCGCGCTGCTTCCTGCACCGGACGAGCGCGGACGTCCCGCGCTGCACGACGTCGGGAAGCGCGGAGGAAGCGCGACGTCGGCGAGGCAGGACGAGATCAACGCGCTGCTCGTCGCGCTCGGGCGGGAGGGAAAGCGGGTCGTTCGTCTCAAGGGCGGCGACCCGTTCGTCTTCGGGCGCGGTAGCGAAGAGGCCGACGCGCTCCGTGAGGCCGGCGTCGCCTTCGAGGTGGTGCCAGGGGTGACGGCGGGGATCGCCGCGCCGGCGTACGCGGGAATCCCGGTCACGCATCGCGGGGTCGCGACCTCGGTGACGTTCGTGACGGGACACGAGGATCCGGCGCAGGGCGAGGGGCGCACCGACTGGGCCGCGCTCGCGCGGGCCGGAGGGACGATCGTGCTGTACATGGGAGTGAAGTCGCTGCCCCGCATCGCGTCATCGCTCGCCGCGGGTGGGCTCTCGCTCGACACCCCCGCCGCCGCGGTGCAATGGGGGACGCGCGCCGCGCAGCGCACCGTCGTCGCGACGCTCGGGACGCTCGCCGAGCGCGCGAGCGCCGCCGGTGTCACGGCGCCGGTGATCACGGTGATCGGGCCGGTGGTCGCGCTGCGCGAGCGCATCGCTTGGCTCGAGGCGCGGCCGCTCTTCGGCGCGCGCATCGTCGTCACGCGCGCGGCGAGCGGCCCCGCCGCGCCAGGTCGCCGCGGGCTCGCCGAGCGACTGCGCGCGCTCGGCGCGGAGGTGATCGAGGCGCCGGCGACGCGGCTCGAGCCGCTGGACGGCCGGCCGTTAGGCAGCGCGGTCGCCCGGCTGTCTGGGTACGACTGGATCGCCTTCACGAGCCAGGTCGCGGTCGATCTCGTATGGACCGCGCTGCGCGAGGCGGGGCTCGACGCGCGCGCGCTCGCCGGCCGGAAGGTCTGCGCCGTCGGGCCGGCGACCGCGGAGACGCTGCTGGCGCGGGGCATCGCCCCCGACGTGGTGCCCGAGCGCTTCGTCGCCGAGGGACTGCTCGAGGTACTCGCGGCGCGCGACGACGTGCGCGGGGCACGGGTACTCTACGTGGCGGCCGAGGGCGCGCGCGATGCGCTCCCCGCGGGTCTCGAGGCGCTCGGCGCAACGGTGGAGACGGTGCGCGCGTACCGGTCGGTGCCCGACGCGGAGGGAGCGCGGGTCGCGAGCGAGGCGCTGCGTGCGGGCGAGGTCCACTACGTCGCGTACGCGTCGGCGGGGGCGGTGAAGGCGTTCGTGGACGCGGTCGGCGATGCGGCGCGCCGCGCGCCGGCGGCGTGCATCGGACCGATCACCGCGAGCGCGGCGCGCGAGGCCGGGCTCGAGGTGGCAGTGGAGAGCGCGACCAGCACGACCGCGGCGCTCGCGGACGCGCTGGTGGAAGCGTGGCACTCACGACGCAACGCGGGAGGGGACGATGCCCGTTAGGCGGCGGGCGCCGGGCGACCCGGTGCGGATCGCGACGCGCGGCTCCGAGCTGGCACTGCGGCAGGCGCGTCAGGTGCAGCAGGCGCTGATGGCGCGCGGAGTCGTGAGCGAGCTGAAGACCTTCACCACCGTGGGCGACAGGAAGCTCGACGTGCCGCTCGCGTCGATCGGGGGAAAGGGACTCTTCACGCAGGAGCTCGAGGAGGCGCTGGCGAAGGGCACCGTCGATTGCTGCGTGCACTCGCTGAAGGATCTCCCGACTCAGGCGCCGGACGGACTGCCGGTGCTCGCGGTGCTTCAGCGCGAGGACCCGCGCGACGTCGTCGTGCTCAACTCGAACGTCTTCGCCGAGCGGCTGGAGGACATCCCGCGCGGCTCGCGGATCGGGACCTCGAGCCTCCGCCGGCGCGCGCAGCTTCACGCACTGCGCCCCGACCTGGAGGTCGTCGAGCTGCGCGGCAACGTGCCGACGCGACTGCGGAAGGTGGAGGACGGTCAGGTACACGCCGCGATCCTCGCCGCGGCCGGGCTGCACCGGCTCGACGCGAACCAGAGCATCGCGTTCTACCTGGACCCGCCGCGCTGGATCTCGGCCGCGGGACAGGGCGCGATCGCGGTGCAGGGGCGAGCGAACGACGACGAGCTGCGCCCGGTGCTCGAGGCGCTTAACCACGAGCCGACCGCGATCGCGATCGCCGCCGAACGCACGTGTCTCGCGGCGCTCGAGGGGGGCTGCCAGGTGCCGATCGGGGTGATCGCGACGGAGACCGACGGCCGGTGGACGCTGCACGGCTTCCTCTCCGACGTGAAGGGGAAGCACGTCGTGCGCGAGCACCTGACCTTCGAGCGGGACGACGCGAGAGAGGCAGGCGAGCGGCTCGCGTCGATCATGCGGCTGCGGGGGGGAGAGGAGATTCTCGAGGGGTTGCGCGAGGCGAGCGATCTGCCGAAGCCGCAGCCGGAGTAGCGGAACCGAAGACGTCACAGGCGAGGATCGTCGATCATCCCGAATCGGAGGCTCATGCGAATCGCTCATCTCCTGCTTTTCGCCACCGCAACGGCACTCTGCTCGATGGCGGTGCGCGCGCAGACGCCCGCGCCGGGCTCGCTCGTCCGCCTGTCGATCGACGGTGAGCGACGCGCGCAGAAGGGGCACCTGACGCTCGTGACCGCCGATAGCGTCTTCATGACGGCACGGGAGGGAAATTCCCTGCGCTACGCGCGCGCGCGGGTGAGGCGCGTCGAGCTGGGGACGAAAGGGGATGAGGAAGGCGAATACGCGTTCCTCGGCTTCCTCGGCGGAGGGGCGATCGGTATTGGGGCTGGCGCCGCGCTGGGAGCCGCGGTGGGTTCGGCCGGTGGGAAGTCGGCGCGGGTTGCCGCCGGTGTCGGCGGCGGGATCATCGGAGGGCTGCTCGGGGCATTCTTCGGGTCCGAGCTGGGGAGCGCCATCACACCCGTGCACTGGCGGGACGTGGAGCTCGAGCCGCGCGTCGGAAGCCGGGCGCGCGGGCTCACGATGCACATCGCCTTCTGACGGCTCCGGCGTGCTGCCGCGCTAGATTTCGCACCATGCCAGGGTTTCCGATCCATCGTCCCCGCCGTCTTCGCCGGACCGAGTCGCTGCGCCGTCTCGTGCGCGAGACGCGGCTCGACCCGTCGCAGCTCATCCTCCCGCTCTTCGTTCGTTCCGGGACGGGACTCCGCACTCCCGTCGCCTCGATGCCGGGCGTCGCGCAGACGTCGATCGACGAGATGCTGAAGGATGCGCGCGCGGCGCGCGAC
>DATAIN010000133.1:0-9675 GCA_036262635.1 Gemmatimonadaceae bacterium
CAACGCGTCGACGCTCTCGGTGCGCGCGCGATCGCGGAAGTTGGCGAGCAGGGAGGCGAAATCACCGAGCGCGGCGCGCGCCGCGGCGCGCATCCCGTCGAGCAGGTCGGCGCGCGTCGCGGCGGCGAGCATCGGGACGCCGACCGCGCGCGCCCGCTCGGAGAGGAGCTCGACCGTCGTCTCGCCGAGCCCGCGCCGCGGGACCGAGACGGCGCGGCGGAACGCCTCGTCGTCGGACGGGTTCGCGATGAGCTTGAGGTACGCCATCAGGTCGCGGATCTCACGCCGGTCGTAGAAGCGCACGGCGCCGATGAGGCGATACGGAAGCGCGTGCTTGCGCATCGCCTCCTCCATCGTCCGGCTCTGCGAGTTGGTGCGATAGAGGATCGCGACGTCGCGCAGCTGCAGCCCGTGGCCGGCGCCGCGGCGGGGGAGGATCTCCTCGACGACGAAGTCGGCCTCGTCGCGATCGTCCAGCGCGCCCGCGACGGTGACCGGCTCGCCCTCGCCGCGCGTCGGACGCAGCGTCTTCCCACGCCGCTCGGTGTTCGCCGAGATCACCGCGTTCGCGACGCGGAGGATGCCCGGGGTCGACCGGTAGTTCTCCTCGAGGCGAACGACCTTCGCGTTCGGAAAATCCTTCTCGAAGTCGAGGATGTTGCGGATGTCCGCACCGCGCCAGCCGTAGATCGACTGGTCGTCGTCGCCGACGACGCAGACGTTCTGATGCTCGCTGCCGAGGAGCTTCACGAACTGATACTGCGCGTGATTCGTGTCCTGGTACTCGTCCACGAGGATGAACTGGAAGCGCCCGCGCAGCTCCTCGTGGTACGCCGGGTTCTCGCGGAGCATGCGAACGGGGAGAACCAGGAGATCGTCGAAGTCCACCGCGTTCGCGGCACGATAGGCCGCCTCGAGATCCTCGTACACGAGCGCGGCCGCCTTCGTGAAGGGATCGTTCGCGAGGCGCGCGTATTCGCCGGGCATGACCAGCGCATTCTTGGCGCTGGAGATCGCGCCATGAATCGCCTTCGCGGTGAACTGCTTCGGCGAGATCGAGCGGCGCTCCATCACGCGCTTCACGACGGCGAGCTGGTCGTCCTCGTCGTAGATGGTGAAGGCGCGGTCGCGGCCCACGAGGTGCGGCGCGGCGCGAAGGAGCCGGGCACCGATCGCGTGAAAGGTCCCGATCCACATCCCGGTCGGCGTCTCGCCGAGGACCCGCGCGACGCGCTCGCGCATCTCGCCCGCGGCCTTGTTGGTGAAGGTGACGGCGAGAATGTGGCGCGGGTCGACCCCCTGATGACCGACGAGGCGCGCGATCCGCGACGTCAGGACACGCGTCTTCCCCGAGCCGGCGCCGGCGAGAACGAGGAGGGGACCTTCGAAGTGGAGCACGGCCTCGCGCTGCGAGGGATTGAGGCCGGAGAGGAGCGCATCGTCGGCGAGCGTGTGCATCACCGGAAGATAATCTCGAACGTCGCCCCGCGGTCCACCGGAATCGCGCGGAGCGTACCGCCGTGCCATTCCTGGACGATGCGCCGCGCGAGAGGGAGCCCGATCCCCCACCCGCCCTTCTTCGTGCTGAACCCCGGCTCGAAGATCCGGCCGCGTGCCTCACGCGGGATCCCAGGGCCGTCGTCGCTCACCCGCACGCGCACTCCCTCGGTACGCTGCTCGACGGAGAGCGAGACGTTGCCGCCGCGACCGCCGAGCGCGTCCACCGCGTTCTTGACCAGCGCCTCGAGCGCCCACTCGAGAAGCACGTGGTCGCCCTGCACGATCACCGGCTCGGTGGGAACGTCGGCGTGAATGGAGACGGCGCGCGCAAGCGTCGGCACGCGCGCGCGGAAGTACTCGGCGAGCTTGTTGACCAGCGCACCGACGTCCACCGGCTCGCGGCGCGGCGGGCGACCGATTCGCTCGAACCGATGCGCGACGCGCTCGAGGCGCTCGACGTCGGCCCGCATGAGCGCGGCGGTCTCGCGAGCGCCGTCGCCGACGTCGCGCTCCTCGAGCAGCTCGAGCCAGCCGCGCAGGCTCGAGAGAGGAGTCCCGAGCTGATGCGCCGATTCACGCGCCATCCCGGCGAACACGCGCTCGCGATCGGCGCGGTCGCGAACGCGGAGCGCGAACATGCCGGCGCCGAGGAGCACGATGAGCAGGCCGCCCTGCAGGAGCGGCACGAGCTGCAGCCCCCGCACGAGGGGAGTGTTCCCGAAGTGGACCATCCCGACGCCGCGCACCACGACGGGGTCGTTGGTCGCGTCGAGGGTCGGCACGTAGGCGCGGACGCGTGGATCGACCGGGTCCGCCTCGAAGGGGAGGTTCGCCGCGGCGGTCGGCGTCCCATCCATCGTCGTGACGATGAGCGGAACGCCCGCCTGGCGAATCTCGTCCGCGAGCTGGAGAAGCGCGGCGATCCCGTTGGTGTCGCCGGGGGAATTGAGACCGCGGTAGACGTGCGCGTACATGCGCGCCGAGCGCTTCGCCTCGCGGCGCAGCTCGCCGATCACGCGCTGGGTGTAGGTGACGTACCAACCGACGAGCAGCGCGAGGCCGGCCACGACGAGCACGACCGGCGCACGCCGCCTCATCGTCCTAGCGGAGGACGTCCGTGCCGAGGTACGGACGCAGCGCCTCGGGAACGCGCACCGTTCCGTCGGGCTGCTGATGGTGCTCGAGAAGCCCGATGATCGTGCGCGGGAAGGCGACGCCCGACCCGTTGAGCGTGTGCACGAAGCGCGGCTTCTCGCCCGAGCCCGGGCGGTAGCGGATGTTCGCGCGGCGCGCCTGGAAGTCGAGGAAGTTCGAGCACGACGACACCTCGAGCCACTTCCCGATCCCCGGCGCGAAGACCTCGAGGTCGTAGGTCTTCGCGCTGGCGAACCCGGTGTCGCCGCTCGCGAGGAGCAGCACGCGATACGGCAGCTCGAGGAGCTGCAGCACGCGCTCCGCGTGACGGGTGAGCTCCTCGTGGCGCGCCGCACTCTCCTCGGGCGTCGCGTACCAGACCAGCTCCACCTTGTCGAACTCGTGCACCCGGATCAGCCCGCGGGTGTCCTTGCCGTGCGAGCCCGCCTCGCGGCGGAAGCAGGGGCTGTACGCGGTGAGCCCCATCGGCAGCGCGGCGCCGTCGAGGATCTCGTCGCGGTACAGGTTGGTGATCGGTACCTCGGCGGTCGGGACGAGAAACATGTCGTCGTCGGGGAGACGGTACATGTCGTCCTCGAACTTCGGGAGCTGGCCCGTGCCCGTCATCGACGCGCGGTTGACGACGAAGGGGACCCAGGTCTCCTCGTAGCCGTGCTCGCGGGTGTGCAGGTCGAGCATGAAGCTCATCAGCGCGCGCGCCAGTCGCGCGCCGTTCTTCCGGAGGACGATGAAACCCGACCCGGAGATCTTCGCGCCGCGGGCGAGATCGAGGATGCCTAACGTCTCGCCGACCTCCCAGTGCGGCTTCACGCTCTCCGCCGGGCGCGCGGTGCCCCACGAGCGGACGACGGTGTTCGCCTCCTCGCCCCCCGACGGCACGTCGCCGAGGGTGACGTTCGGGAGCTCCATGAGGATGGAGCCGAGCTCGCGCTCCGACGCGGCGAGCTCCTGCTCGAGTCGCGTGATCTCCTCGCCGAGCGTGCGGCCGCGCGCGACCAGCTCGGCGACGTCCTCACGAGCTTTCTTCCGACGCGCGACCTCCTGGCTCGAGGCATTGCGCGCCGCCTTCCGCTCCTCCACCGCCTGGATGGTGAGCCGGCGGTCGCGGTCGAGCTCGACCGCGCGGTCGATCAGCGGGGACAGCGCCTCGAGCTTCCCGCGACGAGCCATCCCGTCGCGCAACGCGTCGACGGCATCACGAACCGCGCGGAGATCGTGCATGTCAGTGCCTGGGGACGACGCCGGGAACGAGGCCGCGGAAGCCGCAGTTGGGATCCGAGACGAGGCGAATGAAGATCGTCCGGTCGGCGGTGCGCACGCTGTCGACCACCATCTTCGCGTAGACGTCCACGGTGGCGATGTTCGACGGGATGCACGACTGATCCTTGGTCACGAAGACGACCGTCTGTCCCGGTGTCACGGTAGTCGTCGAGTCGTAGGTGTACCCGCGCGACGGGGCGTCGTAGAGCGAGTCGAAGGTCGTCGTGCTGACCAGCGTGCCGAGCTGGCAGATCGAGGTGCAGGTGAGCACCTTCGCGCGCGGGATGATCTTCACCTTCCCGCTCGCGTCGATGTCGAGCGCGAAGTCGAAGCTCTCGCTCGCTCCCGGGGTGATCGCCGCGTGGCCGAGCAGGTAGACCGCGCTCTGTGACTGGAGCGGCGTCCCCGTCAGCGCGCTGAGGCGGAGAGTATCGACGGAGACCTGGTAGACCGCCTTGGGAGCGTAGGCGTCCTGGCAGGCGGCGATGGCGGCCACGACGGGAATCGTCGCGAGCGCGAGGAGACGGCGAAAGGTCATCTGGAGCGGAATCACCAAGAAGAAGTGCGCTGCGGCGAGGCTTAGAATACCCCGCAGCGGAAAAGAGTTCAAGCGATTGGCGCTGCTTGACTTCGCCGCGTGTGATCTCTACCTTCGCACGACCATTTTTGGAGCGATGATGGCTACCATTCGCGACCTCGTCGGCGCGATTCGCCAACGTGAAGGCGTCGAAGCCGCGGTGGTGCTCGGTCGGGACGGACTGTTGATCGACAGCCAGGTGCTGCCGAACTTCGATCCCGAGCACATCGCGGCGCACATCCCCTCGATCATCAACGCGGCGGAGGAGCTCGCGAGCGCCGCGAAGCGCGGCGAGCTCATGACGTCGATCCTCGAGTACGAGCGCGGCTACGCGATCGTCTCGGTACTCTCCCGCGAGGCGCTGCTTCTCGTCCTCGTCCAGTCGAACGCCGACGTCGGCAAGCTGCTCTTCGAGCTGCGCCGCAACCGCCAGCACATTGCAGCCCTCGTCTGAACCCGGGCCGTCGGGTCTCCGTCACGTTCTGGTCGCCGACGACGAGCCGCACATCGGTCGCATCATCAAGATGAAGCTCGAGCAGGGCCCCTTCCGGGTCACGCTCGTGTACGACGGGCAGGAGGCGCTCGACGCGCTGCATCGCGACAGCGACATCGAGCTGGTTCTCCTCGACGTGATGATGCCGCGCCTCACCGGTCTCGACGTGCTGGCGAAGATGCGCGCCGACGATCGGCTGAAGGACATTCCCTGCATCATCCTCACCGCCGCGGGTCAGGAGGCGCAGCAACGCCGCGCGCTGTCGCTCGGCGCGAGCGAGTTCCTGACGAAGCCGTTCAGCCCGAAGAAGCTCTTCGCGCGCGCCGCGGAGCTGGCCGGCGTGGGGGCGGACACCGCGGAGCTCGAATGAGTCGCTGGGCCGTGGTGCTCGCGGGCGGCGTCGGCTCGCGGTTCTGGCCATTGAGCACCCCCGAGCGTCCGAAGCAGCTCCTTCCCCTCGTCGACGGCGCTCCCCTTCTCCGCAACACGCTCGACCGCCTCGCCCCGCTCGTTCCCGCGGCGCGGACGCTCGTCCTGACGAACGCGTCGCTCATCGCACCCATCGGCGAGCTGGCGCCGGAGCTGCCGCGCGAGAACATCATCGCCGAGCCGCGTCCCGCGGGGACGGCGGCGGCGCTCGCCTTCGCGGCGAGCGAGATCGTGCGACGCGCCGGCGGCGACGACGTCATGATCTGCGTCCACGCCGACTGGTCGGTCGGCGTTCCGGAAGAGTTCAGGCGCCGGCTCGCCGAAGCCGCGGACGCCGCGGCGAAGCATCGCGCGCTGGTCACCGTGGGGATCGTACCGACGCGCCCGGATCCCGGCTTCGGCTACATCCAGCCGGGCGAGCCGGTGGACGGCGAGGTGCGGCGCGTCGCGCGCTTCGTCGAGAAGCCGACGCGCGAAGTCGCCGAGCGGATGGTGCGCGAGGGCTACCTCTGGAACTCGGGGATCTTCGTCTGGCGCGCGGGAGATCTGCTCGACGAGATTCGCGCTCACACTCCCGAGGTCGCGCCCGCGCTCGCCGCCGGCTCCGACATCGATGCGTTCTTCGCCGCGGCGAAATCGATCTCGGTCGACGTGGGAGTGCTCGAGCGCAGCAAGCGGGTGCTCGTCCTTCCCGGCGACTTCGCGTGGGACGACGTCGGCACCTGGGCCGCGCTGCGTCGCGTGCGCCAGCGCGACGCGCTCGGCAACGCGGCGAGCGGCGACGTCCATGTGGTCGAGGCACGGGAGAACGTCGTCCACGCCGAAGGGAACACGGTGGTGCTCTACGGCGTGTCGAACCTCGTCGTCATCACGCAGGATGGGCTCACGGTGGTGACGACGATCGAGCGGGCCGCCGATCTCAAGGCGCTCGTCGAAGGGCTGCCGCGCGAGGTGCGCGACCGCCGATGAGCGGCGTCGTGCTCTACGACGACGCGCGGGCACGACGCTTCGAACCGTTCGCGCTCACACGCCCGCTGGGTGAGATGCGCGCCGGCGCCCTGCTCGTGCGCGAACGTTGGGAGCGCACGCTGGGCGTGGATACGATCGGCTTCGTCGGCGCGCCACAGCTGGCGGACTTCGACGAGCCGGGCGCCGCGCAGGCGATCGCGACGATCCCGCGCGGCGCGGTCGTCGCGAACACGCGCTTCGCCCCGGCGCTCCGGGCCGGTGAATCGAAGGCGGCGCGCTGGCACGCGGATGGCCGCGTCGCCGCGGTGCGAGTCGGGCGCGAGCTCGCCGCCGAGGAGCTCGCCGCCGCGGATGGGGATCTCGACGCGCTGCCGCGGGCGGCGGGTGGCGACGCCCGGCTCGAGGGGACATGGCTCGACGAGGTATGGGAGCTGGTCGCGACGCTCAGCGAGATGCTCTGCGCCGACATACCGGCGTTAGGCAGCGGACTGCGGCGGCTGACGGCCCACGACGCGATCCTGATCGGCGATCACCCTGTGTTCGTCGCCGATGGCGCGATCGTCGAGCCGCACGTGTGCTTCGACGTGAGGCACGGGCCCGTGCTGATCGAGCGGGGCGGGACGGTGCAGGCGTTCTCGCGCGTGGTCGGCCCCTGCTACGTCGGCGAGGAGTCGATCGTCACCACGGACCGGGTGGCGGGTTGCTCGATCGGCCCGCACTCGAAGGTGCACGGCGAGATGAGCGTCACCGTCGTCCTCGGATACTCGAACAAGGGGCACGGCGGGTTCGTCGGCCACTCGTACCTGGGCGCCTGGACCAACCTCGGCGCGGAGACGGTCACGAGCAACCTCAAGAACACGTACGGACCAGTGACGCTGTGGACGCCGGACGGAATACGTGACACGGGGATGCAGTTTCTTGGTACATTGTTCGGGGATCACGTGAAGACCGGAATCAACCTCCCGCTGACCACCGGCACGGTGCTCGGCGCGGGAGCCAATGTGTTCGGGCGGATGCCGCCGAAGGTGGTGGCGCCCTTCGCCTGGGGCGAGGCCGGGTCGTTCGCCACGTACCGCATCGACAAGTTTCTCGAGGTGGCGGCGCGCGTGATGTCGCGCCGGTCGGTCGCGCTGAGCGAGCGCGAACGGAAGCAGCTTGCGGCGTCGCACGCCGCGCGGTGGAGCGCATGAGGCTCTGGTCGTTAGGCAGCGGCAGCAAGGGCAACGCACTGCTGGTGGAGTGCGGCGACACCCGCGTCCTCGTGGACGCGGGCTTTCCGGCGCGGACGCTCTCCGGCCGCCTGACGGCGATCGGCGTCGCGCCGGCGTCGATCAGCGCGTGCGTGATGACCCACGAGCACATCGACCACGTGCGCGGCGCGACGGGAGCGGCGAAGCGGTGGGGCTGGGCGCTGCACGCGACCGCGGGAACCGCGGGCGGCTACGCCGAGCTCGCGGACGCACCGGTGCAGCATTTCGAAGCGGGAGCGACGCTGTCGATCGGACGCGCCGAGATCGCGACGGTCGCCACGTCGCACGACGCGACCGATCCGATCGGGCTCGTGGTGACGGATCGCGCCTCCGGTGCGCGCGCGGCGATCGTCTACGACCTCGGCGCGGTGACGGCGGAGGTGCGGCAGGCGGTGCGCGACGTGGACGTGCTCGTGATCGAGGCGAACCACGACGAGGGGATGCTGCGCAGCGGTCCCTACCCGCGGTATCTGCAGAACCGGATCGCCAGCCGCACCGGACACCTCAGCAACCGCGCCTCCGCCGCGCTCTGCGCCGACGTCGCGCACTCGGGGCTGAACCACATCGTGCTCGCCCACCTCAGCGAGACGAACAACGATCACGGCCTCGCGACGCAGACCGTCTCGCGCGCACTCGGCCGGACGCGATTCAACGGCCGCGTCTCGACCGCGGCGCAGCATGCACCGGTCGGCCCGTTCTGCGCGAAGCACAGCCGCGCCTCGGCGCGAGTGGAGCAGCTGGCGCTGGCGCTGTGAGACGGCTGGAGGCTGGTCGCTGAAGGCAGTCGGAGACGGCGGCATGGGGAGCGCAAATGCGAACGGCGGCCGGGGATCACTCCCCGGCCGCCGTCGTCGTTGCGCGGTAGCTGACTGCTTCCAGCTTCCCGCTTACCGCTGTCCGCCTGCGGCGGACTAGTACATCCCGCCCATGCCCGGGGCGCCACCAGCCGGCGCGGCGGGCTTGTCTTCCTTCTTCTCGACGACGATCGCTTCCGTCGTGAGGAGGAGGCCGGCGATCGACGCGGCGTTCTGAAGCGCCGTGCGGGTCACCTTGGTCGGGTCGATGACGCCCGCCTGGACGAGGTTCTCGTAGTTGTCCGTGAGGGCGTTGTAGCCGAACGCGTCGTCCTTGGACGCGCGGACCTTCTCGACGACGATCGAGCCTTCGCCACCCGCGTTCTGCACGATCATGCGGATCGGTTCCTCGATCGCCTTGCGGATGATGTCGACGCCGATCTGCTCGTCCTCGTCGAGCTTGAGGCCCTTGAGCGCGCGCTGGGCGCGGATCAGGGCGACGCCACCGCCGGGGACGATCCCCTCCTCGACGGCCGCGCGGGTCGCGTGCAGCGCGTCCTCGACGCGGGCCTTCTTCTCCTTCATCTCGGCCTCGGTCGCGGCGCCGACGTTGATCACGGCGACACCACCGGCGAGCTTCGCGAGACGCTCCTGGAGCTTCTCCTTGTCGTAATCCGAGGTCGACTTGTCGATCGCCGACCGGATCTCCTTGACGCGGCCCTGGATCTTGTCGTCCTCGCCGGCGCCGTCGATGATCGTCGTGTTGTCCTTGTCGACGACGATGCGCTTGGCGCGACCGAGGTCGGTGACGACCGCGTTCTCGAGCTTGAAGCCGACTTCCTCGCTGACGACCTGGCCACCGGTCAGGACAGCGATGTCCTGCAGCATCGCCTTGCGGCGATCGCCGAAGCCGGGCGCCTTGACCGCGGCGACGCGGAGCGTGCCACGGAGCTTGTTGACGACGAGCGTCGCCATCGCCTCACCCTCGATGTCCTCGGCGATGATCAGGAGAGGACGGCCCATCTGGGCGACCTTCTCGAGCACCGGGAGGAGATCCTTCATCGACGAGATCTTCTTGTCGTGGATCAGGATGAGCGGATCATCGAGCACCGCTTCCATCTTGTCCGGATCGGTGACGAAGTACGGCGAGACGTAGCCGCGATCGAACTGCATGCCGTCGACCGTCTCGAGCGTCGTCTCGAGGCCCTTTGCCTCTTCAACCGTGATGACACCGTCCTTGCCGACCTT